>CAJOQZ010000024.1 GCA_905236585.1 uncultured Lachnospiraceae bacterium | reverse complement strand
CAATTCCTGCTTTCCTTTGTACTCATGGATCTGTGAAAGGTAATTCAGTATTTCGTTGTCCCAGCGGTATTCTTTATATTTTTTATAATCGAATTCTCGCATATTCCCCTATTCCTTTCTGTGCTCCTAAATTTTATCATTTTTCAGGAGAATGTCAATATGTAGGAGATATTTTATTATGCTTTTTATCGCTCATTTTTACATTTTTAAGCCTAACCCTTGCCTCAGAATTATTTCCGATAATTGCTCCTACCTTTTCGCATGATCTCATCTCCGGGCAATCTCCACAGGTTTCCACCTGTTTTTGCATGGCACACGTCCTGATCGTACATAAAGAATCACAGTACACGGTCTTTACTCCCGGAATCCGGCAACCCGAGCAGTTAATCATTTCCGGTGTGATTTCCACCCCATTAAGGGCTGACCATTCCTCGGCCACCTTTCTCCTCAATTCATTATCATTTTTCACTGTTGCAAGCCTCGCTTCGCATATCTCGCAGTCCAGCCCACAATATGCTATGTAATCATTCATACTCAAGGTCTCCCTTCTGCTCCATTCACAATCGCGGCAGTATCAATTCTTTCTCCAAACTCACTGACCGTTTTCGTTCTTCGGGCTACGGTTCCGTCTATCATATCAGATAAGCCGCCAGTCAGATATAGGATATAGAATGCTGGTGAAAACACCCCTGCTATCTCTTCAAGTCTCAGCATACGTCAGTTTGAGGTTGTCCGTTCCATTATACAGAAAGTTGACATAGAACTTCGTACTGTTCTCCTTCGAGTATTTAACAAGTTCCGTCACATCAACCCTTGCCGTCATAGACGTCGAACACTTGCAATCCTCAGTAAAATGCCGATAAACACCCTTCCTGTAATATTGTTTCGTATCAATAACTCTGTAGTTCATAATCTCGCCTCTTTATATTCCATGTATTGTGTCATTTCAAAGCATTAATCTCGTTTTGAACATTCTCAAGAAACCTTCCCGCATGGGCTCCGTCCATTTGCGTATGATGAAACTGAAATGATATCATCACATAATATCGAAATATCTTCCCCAAATCAGAAAAGGATTGTTGAAACCGCTATACATACCGACGGCTCCCTCTATTTCCGTATCAACAATAGCCGATGTCCCGATTACCATATTCTCATCTGAGAGGTCTCTGTCTGTACAGCCTTTTGCGGCCTCAACTGTGTGTGTCAGATATTCATGATTGAAAGTATCCAGATCATCTGAAAACATGAGATCGCAGGAATTTACCCCTCCATCCCTATTCTTAACGATCGTAGCCAAAGCCCCCTTATTATCTCCATATCATTCAATGTCCCTTATGCTTTTCCTTTTTCTTCTGCTGTTTCATCGCAAACAGCCTGTCGCTTTCCGCTTCCCGTTTCTGCCTACTTCGCTCTTTTCTCATCTGCTTATTCTGTTCCTGCTGCAGTTTAAGAGCCTGCTGGGATTTCGTGCCTATTCCATTTTCCATGGCCTGCTTTTTCGCATCACGCTGTGCCCTTTTCGGATTTTTCTTTACATCCTTTACATCGGTTTTAATCGCCGGACTGAACTTAAGGTGATAATAATGCCTGCTCACGAACTCCTGCACCTCATAATCCTTCGGTTCAGCACCAAATGTTACTTTCGCCGCCGATAATTTACCATTTTCAATTCGTTCAAATACTCCTACCCAAAACGGATCTTCAAAGTATATCGTCAATCTCCCCTGACATTTTTCTGTTCTCACGTCAAATTCGTCTCCGTATTTTCGATCTACGCTTCGCTACGGTCCACGCAAAGCAATCGTCCACTGGACGATTTGCGCCGTAAAATGTCTTCGGTTACGTGCAAGCACGCATCAAAGCCGCTTTGCTGACTTTTTCATAATCCGTTTCGATGTAACTCTCGCCACTTACTATGCCAAGAAACGTTCAGAGGGAAAGCCACATCGAGTAACTGTTCCAGATGTCACAAAGAAATTGGTCAGAGTCATTTTTGCATAGTGAATCTGCTCTTATCTCATGTATATCTTACAAAAATGCCGCAAATGCTTTTCGATGTATTCCATGCATTCCTTCTCATACTGCGGTTGTCTGTCCGATCTTGCAATCTGAAGAACAGCCGGTGCGGTAAGTTCTACCGCAAGCAGCATCGGATCATCCTTTATGACGATCCCAGCATCCATCATCCCCTTAATGATTTTTGCATACATCCTCTGTATCCCGTCTATCTGGTGTCTGGTTGTAACCTCGGAAATCCTTTCATTCCTGAACTGTTCCTGCACAAGAAACTTTCGTATCTTTTTTATCATTGGATCGTTCATCGTAAAGGATATCCTTTCCAATGTCACGCTAATGAATTCATCTTTACTTTTGGGTATGTTGCCGATATGTTCCTCTGAACCAAAGAATTCATCGTAATAATTTTCTGCTCTCTCTATCAGAGCATTCAGTATATCCTCTTTCCCCTTAAAATGCTTATAAACAGACGGACCCTTGATGCCCGCACATTCCGCTATTCCATCCACGCCGATTCCGTCATATCCACGCTCAGCAAAGAGCGTTAAAGCCACTTCCAATATTTTTTCCTTAGTAGACATACCATCCTCCAATGTGACGCTAACGATAGTTAGCATTATTATAGTTATAGACCGTTAGCCTGTCAATGCATAAAATACGGCTGCCTACGGATTTGAAACCTAAGACAACCGCATTTCTCATTTTCACATTTCAACAGTCCAATATCATACTATTGAAGCACCTATTACGCTTTAGTTGTACTTCCCGTACCGCCATTGGCTATCATCGCAAAGAATCCTGCTGCGGCACTCATTTCCGATATTTCGAGCTGACCGGTCAAGGCTCCGATATTGTTGGCTCCTTCGGCTGTAACCATTTGTGAGGCCTTTTGATATGCATTTTCCTTTGCCATTTCTCTTTTTTCAGCAAGTCTCTGTGCTTCTTCGAGATACTCTTCTTGTCTTTCCTTGCGCTTTTTCCACCAGTCCTCGGAGTCCTTTTCCTTACCCGTTGCCTTTGACATCGGATAACTTTGTCCCAAGTGTTCCTCTATGGATGCGCCAAAATGTTCCGTATGAATGCTTGGTTCAAAACCCGGCATACTTGCAAAAGGATTATGTACAGATCGATCAATCTTGAAATATCCGACAACCCACGCTTCGTACTTCGGGTCGTTTTTCATCTGTTTCCAACCATCTTCTGTAATGTCAATAAATTGAGCGTCACGCGCCTGTGATGAGTCAATCGGAATCTTATCCAAAATGCCATAGATATATTCCTTATACTCATCCATATCCATTTCATCCACATATCATAACGCTGCCAAATAAAGATAGCAGATAGTTCACCAAGGTACAGCAAAAACCCGATCAGCGGCAGCTGCCACAAAAGCTGCGGCCTTTCCTCCACAAGTATTACAGGTTTTTCCGCTGTCTGAAAAATCGCAATGCTCATTATGGTTCGTGTAAGAACGACTCCCGCAATGTTCATTACCGAAAGATACCCTGCTTCCGACCAGCCCATGCGTATCCGTTTTCTTACCATAAACAGTATCGGGAGCAGCAGAAGCGCTATCATGATCACATAAAAAAAGTTCGTCAGCAGATATAAAACGTCCACCCACTTTACCACAAAGTTTTCTATATCATCGGACTTTAACCCCGCGTCCATTATCGGATTCGAGATCAGTTCCAGCAGAGTATTTACAGCAAAATAAGACAAAAACCGCAAATTAAGATACAACATACAGGAAAAAATTGTTTCCCGTACATCCTCTTTTCGCCAAGGTATCACGTAGAAAAGCACGATTGCAAATGAAACCGTCGTTGCTAACGGAAATGTGCCGGAATATAGCAATCCTATTACAATCTCCTCTGCGATAAGCAAAACCGACAGCATCTCGATTCTATGCCTCTCAGTTTTATCTTTTAACGGAACAAGTAAAACAAATTTATTCCACAGCACAAGGAACAGCATCACCCTTAAAACACGAGCAATTACCTCTGATATTACTTGAAGCGTTCCTAAGCCTTCCTTACAAAAGAAAGACCATCTGCTCATCGATCCACGACTTCTGCGGGACGTCATGGATCTTGTCGTCTTTTCTATAGTTTCCAATAAGGAACGGAGATTTTGGATCGTGCTGTCTGCTCTGTGCCAGCACTTTTTCCGGCTCGGCATTGGCATAGCAGTATTTGCAAAGATGCTTGCAGGTATTGTATACTCCAATATCACAAGCGAGGTAGCAGGCACATTCCGCTCTCGCGCCTTTCTTTTTCGGAGCATCGAGCCGCTTTCCAACGGCTTTTTCATAGTCGTTTATCCGCATACATCCATTGCAGTCCGCTCCGTATGCAGCCAGTTCATTTCCCTCTGCGCAGGGTTTCAGCGTCATTCCGTGTGCGCCTGCGATTTCAATAAATGCCCTGCCCAGCATGATTCTGTTTTCTTTGGCGACTTCACGCGCCTCCGGGAAATTGCGCCTCACCTTCGGATACAGGTCAACAAAACTGATCACTGCAGTTTTTGTGTAGCCGTCCAGTGCAGCCGCAATCTGCTCAAATGCCCGCAGATGGTATTCCGTCGTATATCTCTCGGAGAGAAAGATCGGATCGTATCGCCACCCGACAGAATCCACTCCGACCATATCGGAAAGACGCCTGAAATGCTCTAACAGCAGATGCTTGTCCGGCACATTCGGCTCTATATCCCGTCCGTAAGGCGTGATGGTAACAAACCAGTATTGTCCATAGTTTTTCAGAAGATCCATATATGGAAACATGGGAGCGGGATTCTTTGTGCAAAATCCAATCACATCTACCACGGCCGGATCAAGGCGATAGCGGCTTACCTGGTTTGGGTTATAAGGATTGCGCACACAAACAAATCCCTCTTTTAACCTGTTTGCGAACCATTCCGCATAGAAGGCGGGAATATCCGTTCTCTGACCTGTGTTTATGATCATAATAAACCGCCTCCTGTTTGCCGTTAAATCTTAACTGCGATCTTTCCGTTTACCTTGCCGCTCTTAACTCAAGTCAGATATACCCTTCCTCGCCCCATGCGAGGCGTGCCTGTCCTGCGCTTCGCTCGGTGATCTGCTTTTCGAGATCATCTTTTTCGTCGGACGGGACGTCGCAGAGCAGACGGACGTTTTCTTCATAGAGGGTCTGCTGTATCGCCACGCCTTTTTCGCGGAGAATGTATTCGATTTTCCCAAGTCCGTTGTAATCGGTGACGACGGTAAGCGGATATCCTCTTCTCCTCTGCCGCAAGGCGGCGCTTGCTACGGCGGCTTTCGCGCTCTGTGAATAAGCGCGGACGAGTCCTCCCGTTCCGAGAAGGATTCCCCCGAAATACCGCGTTACCACGCACACCGCATTTACAAGACGCGCCCGCTCTATTACCTCGAACACCGGCTGTCCCGCCGTTTTCGCCGGCTCCCCGTCGTCAGAAAAACGCGTTACGAGCCGTCCGTCTTCTCCTGTCACGATATAGGCGCTTACGTTGTGCCTTGCGTCGTGATGCTCCTTCTTTTTTGCCGCGATAAACCTTTCCGCCTCTTCGGGCGTATCCGCACGGGTTACGACCGCGATAAATTTGGATTTTTTTTCTTCGTATTCCCCGATGCCGTCTTTTTCCACTTCGTAAAACAGTTCTTCCGACATATTTTGACTACTTCCCGTTTATCTGTTATAATTCTATTTTAATAATGCAACATATTATCACATTTTCGGTAAAAATACATGAATTACGGTCAAAAAGGAATTGAAAACCATAAAAAAGAATTAAAAAGCCGCTCAAAGCGCACGAAGAAAAAACTCGCGCTTACCATTATCAAGTCCATTTTTGTCGGCGTCCTTGTCATTGCCGCGGTCACCTTCGGCGCGGTTGGGCTGTACGTCAGCAACTTAATTTCCGAATGCCCGGATGTCTCCGAAATCGACATTTCCCCGACCGGTTTTTCCACGAGCGTTTTGGACAGCGACGGCAAGGAGATCGAGACGCTTGCCGCTTCCGGCGCGAACCGTGAATACGTAACCCTAAACCAGATTCCGGTTGATTTGCAGCACGCTTTCGTTGCAATAGAGGACTCCCGTTTTTATGAGCATAACGGCATCGACTTGAAGGGCATCGCACGCGCCGCGGTTACCGGCATCACCGAGCGCGACTTTTCACAGGGCGCGTCCACCATCACGCAGCAGCTTCTGAAGAACAACTATTTTACCGGTTGGACGGATGAGAACACGTTCTTGGACCGCCTGAACCGCAAGATTCAAGAGCAGTACTTAGCGGTGCAGTTGGAAAAAATCACAACAAAGGAAGAAATCCTCGAAAAATACTTAAATACCATCAACCTCGGGCAGAACACGCTCGGCGTGGAGGCTGCTTCCGAACGGTATTTTAACAAACCCGTCAGCGAACTGACGCTCTCGGAGTCTGCGGTAATCGCGGGCATCACGCAGAACCCGTCCCGCTACAATCCGATTTCCAATCCCGACGAGAACACCAAACGACGCAACAAAACATTGAAAAACATGCTCGAACAGGGCTTCATTTCGCAAAGCGAATATACAAATGCGCTCGCGGACGACGTTTATGCCCGCATCCAGACCGTCAACACCGAAATCGCAACCACCACGACCACTTATTTCGTCGACGCTTTAACCGATCAGGTCATGGCGGATCTTATCGAGGAAAAGGGCTACACCGAGACACAGGCGTACAATCAGTTATACCGCGGCGGTTTGACGATCAAGTCCACGCAGGACACCGCCATCCAAAAGATCATGGACGAAGAGATCAACAACATCGACAACTACGGCAACCAGCCGCAGGTTTCGTTTTCCTATCGTCTGACGATCACAAAAGCCGACGGCACGTTTGAAAACTACAGCGAGCAGACCATGCTCTCTTATTATCAGTCGAGAAACAGCAATTACAGCATCAACTTTCCTTCCGAGGAAGCCGCTGCCGAAGCGATCGAGCAGTACAAAGCGGACATCATGGACGAGGGCGATACGATCGGTGAAGCGGGCGAATCCGTCATCTACACCCTCCAGCCGCAGGTGGCAATGACCGTGATCGACCAGGCAACCGGCAACGTGGTCGCGCTGTGCGGCGGACGCGGCGATAAAACCGCAAGCAAAACGCTGAACCGCGCCACCGGCATCACCCGGCAGCCCGGCTCCACGTTCAAGGTTCTCGCAGCGTTCGCACCGGCGATTGACGCAGGCGGTCTTTCGCTTGCAAGCGTTCAGGACGACGCGCCGATGACGTACGCCAACGGCACGCCGCTGTCGAACTACGACGACACCTACCGCGGCTACACGAACATCCGTCAGGCTACGATCAATTCCATCAACGTTGTCGCGGTAAAAACGCTGACGCAGATCGGCACGGGCCTTGGTTTTGAATACGTACAAAAATTCGGCATCACGACGCTCGAAAGCGGCGACAACAACCAGGCGCTTGCTCTGGGCGGCATCACGCGCGGCGTTACCAACATCGAACTCTGCGGCGCGTATGCCACGATCGCCAACAAAGGAATGTATAACAAGCCCTGCCTCTATACACAGGTCTTGGACAACGACGGCAACGTCATTTTAGACAACACGGAAAACGAGCCCCGGCAGGTCTTAAAAGAAACCTCCGCATGGCTGATGACGCAGGCAATGAAAGACGTTATGACGGAAGGAACCGGCAAGAACGCGGCGTTCGCCGGGATGTCCATCGCCGGCAAATCCGGTACGACGACCAAAGACCGCGATACCGTTTTCGCCGGTTTCTCCCCATACTATACCTGCACGGTCTGGGGCGGCTACGACGACAACACGCCGCAGAACTACACGCAGTATTCCAAATACCTCTGGCGGGCGGTCATGAGCCGCATCCATGAGGGCAAAGCGAACGTCGATTTTGAACAGCCGGAAGGCATTGTAAGCATTGCGGTCTGCCGCAAATCCGGTCTGCTGCCTTTAGAGGGCGTCTGCGAAAACGACCCCCGGGGCAGCATGATCTACACCGAATACTTTGCAAAAGGCGCGGAGCCGACGACGACCTGCGACCACCATATCTCAGTTGTTGTATGCAACGATTCGGGGATTCCGGCTTCCGAGTACT
>CAJOQZ010000023.1 GCA_905236585.1 uncultured Lachnospiraceae bacterium | reverse complement strand
TGAACGGCGGCAGCCATAAGGTCGGCTGCTTAACCATCCCGACCAGTTCGGGTAACACCGAGCGGCAGATCATGTTCATCAAAGACCTGTCCGCAACGATCCTCTGCTGCACGCCAAGTTACGCGGCGTATCTTGCCGAAACGATGTCGGAAATGGGAATGACGCCGGAGGATATTCCTCTGAAAGCAGGCATCTTCGGCGCAGAGGCATGGAGCGAGGAAATGCGCCACGATATCGAACAGACCCTCGGCATCAAGGCGTACGACATATACGGGCTGACCGAACTGTCCGGCCCCGGCGTCGCGTTCGAATGCAGCGCCCAGCAGGGCATGCATATCAATGAGGATCACTTCCTCGCGGAGATCATCGACCCCGACACCGAAGAAGTGCTGCCGGAGGGGAGCGAAGGCGAATTAGTATTTACGTCGCTCGACAAAGAAGCGTTCCCGCTGCTGCGGTACCGCACCCGCGACATCTGCCGCTTGACGAGAGAAAAATGTTCCTGCGGACGGACGCATGTGCGCATGGCAAAGCCGAAGGGACGCTCCGACGATATGCTGATCATCCGCGGTGTCAACGTCTTCCCGTCGCAGATCGAAACGGTTCTGCTCAACAACGGCTACGCCGCAAACTACCAGATCATAGTCGACCGCGTGAGGAATACCGATACGCTTGACGTACAGGTGGAGATGACGCCGGAGATGTTCACCGACAACATCGGAGAGATCGAAAGCCGTCAGAAAGTCCTTGTCGACGGATTGAAGTCCATGCTCGGATTAAAAGCGAAGGTAACCCTCGTCGCGCCCAAGAGCATCACCAGAAGCGAAGGCAAGGCGGTAAGGGTGATCGACAAACGCCGCATCTAAAGGAGGAAAAAACGATGAGTGTAAAACAGATTTCCGTATTTTTGGAAAATAAACCGGGGACGCTTCACAACTTAACGAAGATCTTAGCCGACGGCGACATCGACCTGCGCGCCATGAGCGTCGCGGAGACGAAGGACTTCGGCATCGCCCGGATGATCGTGGACGACCTGTATAAAGCGGCAACCGTGCTAAAAGACGCCGGATTCGTCAATTCCTTAACGCCAGTCCTCGCGGTCGCCGTCGACGACGTCAAGGGCGGACTGTCGAAGATTTTGGACGAGTTTGCAAAGGCAGACGTCAACGTCGAATATATGTATTCCGCACTTGCCTCCAAGGCAACGGGACAGGCATATATGATCATGCGCGTGACCGACACCGAAGCCGCCGAGCGGACGCTCGCCGGAATGAAGGTCAAACTGGTGTCACAGGAAGAATTAAGCGCGATGTGATGTGAAAAAGATTTTTAAGTGATAGGTAGATAAACAGTTGCGAACAAACAATCTTAAGTGTGAGGTTAAGGCATTCCTGCCGTCGAACACTTAAGATTTGTTTGTTCCCAAGGCAAGATCCCGCCGGAGAACGGCGGGGCTTGGTTTATGCTTGGCTCGTATGAAGTTGACGGTTTATTTCTTTTTTGCGAAAAACTTCCGCCACAAGAAAGCCGACCCTTTCTTCAGCCAATGCTGATCCTCCAGCGTTAGCATGGGAACTTCCACGGTTCGCAATCCGTTTTTGTCAATCCACACATCCAAAAGGCGCTCCGCCAAATAGCCGAAAACGCGCCGGTCATTCTCGTTATACGTGCTGATATCCAGCCGCTTCTCGGCTTCAAAAAGAATGGCAAACAGCCATTTACAGTAATCATCCAGCCGTTTTCTCGGCATCACGAACATATTGCAGATGTGCCCGGAACGGCTTTTTTTCATCCGCTCCCACGCCGCCAGATACTCCGGGAACTTTTCCGTAAGAATTGCCTCTACACATTCTATATCCTTTGCATGGTGCGCATGAACGTACTGCGACTCGCGTGTCTCGATATAATAGTGACGCTTGCGGGGCAAAATCACATCTGCTTCATTTAGCAAAAACTCTATGTCCGCAGAGGAAAGCAGTTTTTTCCTCCGACCTCCTCTGCCGCTCTTCGGCGACCCCAGATACCGCCTGTAATGGCATAGACCGACGACATCCGCGTCCGTATTCTTCCACACCCAGTATAACGCCGTCAGTTCGCAGAACGTAAGGTTTTTATCGCTGATATTGTCCTCCGTATTATCCCTAAGCCACTCCGCATGAATCGTATCGCCGCTTCCGACTTGAATCGGGACGTACAATGCGTCTTTCGGCATGCGGTAGTTTTTGTGGGTAACGACGAAGAGGGTTGGGGTGTTTTGATTTGTTTTCATATCGAATCCTAAAATTTATCGCATGGAATGCTCACATATCGTTATGGATGTAACAGCAGTACATATCTTGGTATTTCATCTACATATGGCAAGATCTTACACCACGCCCTCATACAGAATCTTATCTCCTATATGAACCTGTTTAACGCCGGGTTCTTTGCTCTTATTAAAGTTGAAACTTAGCATATAGCCCGTACCGAGTCCAAAATACTCAAGATACTCGCTTATCTGTCTTTCGCCATCGGCATGATACCTATCGCCCCTCCATATCTTCAGTTCTATGATGTACCGTTTGCCCAAATAATCAATGATTACGTCCGTTCTCCTCTGATCTCTGGTCTGTGCCTCGATATAGTAGTTCCCGATTCCGTTGATGATCGGCTTCAGATAGAGCAGGAACTGCTCCCTGCCGTCCTTTTCCTTGAACTTCTCCTCCAGCGGTCCGCAGACTTCATGATACGTACTAATAAAACCTTCCAGTACCTTCCTTACATTCAGCCGTCCATCTTCAATAAAGGCGTTCTTATTGAGATCGCCTGTATTTACAAATATGTCGCTCTTCAATTCTTCATCCGATAGGAACAGATTGTATAGTCTGGTTTCAAATATCCTGTTATCTATCCTTACCACATTACGATCATTCCTGATAAAGCCGAGCATCTTCATCTGCACAATATCATTTTGATCAGGATTATACGTCAACTTCACCCCTTCCATCAGGATACTCTTAATCGCGGCCTTTAACTCCGGATAATTGTTCAGATTCTTTGTCAATGCCCGAAAGAGGGTGTTATCCTCTGACAGCAATAGTTTTACCGCTTCATCCAGCCCCTGATTTGTCCACACACTTTTCTTATCGCCAAACTCCTCTGCAACATCTGTATCTATAAGTTCACAGATGCGGCTGACAAGAAACGGATATCCGTTTGTATATTCCCTTATCTGCTTTGCAACGGCGGCGGTATCCATTCCAGACCGGTGATCCTTCTCATATTCATCAAGCATGCCTTTTATTCCGGTCTCCGACAGACTCATATCTATTGTAAAATCCGTCGCTATGTTCCACGGGCTATTTTCTTTCACGTCTGCTTCTTCCCGTATTTTACTTTTTAGATGCTTCACATCCGTCACTCCCGAAAGGATGACAGATCGGAAAGTGTTATACTTTGGATCTTTCTGACGCTTCAGGTAATGGGAGCGCAGAGCTGCCAAAAAATCTATAAATAACTGGTTATTGGTGGCACTATCCACCTCATCAATAATAAGAACAATCGGTTTGTCCGATGCATCCCAGACGCGTTTAATCCCCTTGAACATAGTAAACAGCCGAAGTGTCCTGTCGTCATTTTCAGATAGTGCAGCCAATTCCCGAACTGCATCTCTCATTTCCACAGTATCAGAGGCGAACTGATTGAAGAGCAGACCACAAAAATCATCTATGAAATCTCTGCAAAAAGAGTCCTCTTTATGAAACGACTCCGCTCCATAATCCTGAAAATCTATTGAAACAACATAGTATTCCTCAGATATGGCACATTCTAAAGCACTCAGCGTTGTCGTTTTTCCATACTGTCGCGCCCGGTTGATGGCAAAGTATTCCCCTTCGTCAACCATTTCTTTGATCTTAGCGACCCTGTCCGTAATGTCTACCATGTAGTGCTTCGACGGTATGCACACCGCCGTAGTATTGAACTTCTTCAATGCCCTTCTCCCTCTCTCTTGAAAATACAACTGTCCATATCATCCGCTTTTCCCGATAGTGCTTCCACATATCCTAATACCCTTTTTCTTTGCCCCTTTGCGAGGTTGTCAAACATTACCAGCAGTTCATATTCCTCCGTCCCTTCCCTCGAATACAGATAATCATGTGAAGCATTATTTACCCGTACGGTTCCCTGCAGCAATTCATATGGTGTGACATCAAGAATATCACAGATCGTCATAATCTTGTCCGAAGAAGGATTCGTCTTTTTCCGTCTCCAATCACTTATCGTATTCTGCGCAATTCCTGTCATTTTTGACAACTGCGTCTGCGTCATCCCTTTTTCTTCCATCAAACTAAGGATACGTTCTCCGATCGTCATAAAGCAACCGCTCCCCTAATTCATACCAATTACTCGCTCTTCCGAGGGCATTCCATAATTTTTCATCGCCGTTGAGCAGCAGATGATCATCCGTCACAAAATGATTGCCGAGCAACACATCCAATGTCTCAAGCAAAACAAAAAATTCCTGCGCACTTCTCGATTTCATGCTCATCAAGCCGGAATTTGGCATCGCGTCATCCCCGTTCCATGCCTGCACATATTGAGCGTACATATCCAGAACGTCAATTTGGCTCTCCACGTTGATCTGCCTTAGATAAGTACAGATCAGCCCCGCCTGCGTCCCATTATGGCTGTCCCATGAGTAAAATTCTCTGCTTATGCCTATACCGTTCCTATACGCCGTAAAAGTGAGCGGACAAAACAAAATATCGCTGTATTTCCGGATGTATTTTTCCACCTTGAAAAAATCCTCACGAGAAATCCAGAAGCACATATGGTCATTCCTGATAAACTTGGATATTTTTGCACGAAACCGATGTTCTCCGCCTGTTATCAGATAATCTGTAACATCCTCAAAAACCTCTGCAATCCTCTCTTTTATTATAACCGACAAATAGATTTTAACAAGGGCATTATCATTATAACCGGGTTCTTTTCTTTTTCTGTGTTACCATTCACGCCCCAATGTCATTTAGTTAAGGTTTAGGGTTAGATCCCGCATAGGGGGTCTAACCCTATTTTTCATGCCTTTTTAAAAACG
>CAJOQZ010000022.1 GCA_905236585.1 uncultured Lachnospiraceae bacterium | reverse complement strand
GTGTCCGCTTCTTCTTTTTGCGGAACGCTTGTTGCAGCCGCATCTTCCGCCGCAGCATCCGCAGGGGCGTCATTTTCCGGCACTTCATTTCCCGGCGCTACATTTCCCGGCGCCGGTTCGTCGGGCGCAGCAGGCGGGTTTCCGGCATCCGCTGCGGCTACTGCCGCCGTCTGTTCCTGTACCGTGGAATAGGCAATCGCGTAGGTGGAAAATTTGCTTGTATAGATCCAGATTTTGCTTTCTCCGTTCGTATAAAATGTTCCGTCCTGATACGAACCGTAATCCGGGCGTGTGTTTAGTTTTCCAAAAACGCTCACGGCTCCGCCGTGCTCCCGCAGAATGAGCGGATCGTATTTTTCGGTGAGGTCGCAGGATATTTCGAGTTCAAGTACGTTTTCCATTTCAACGGACGCTATCGGCATATATTCTGCTCCGTCAAATGCGCAGATGGATATATCAAGCCAGATTATTTTAAGATTTCTCGGTGCAATTCCTGCGAAAGCCGCGGTGATCTGCTCTTCTGCCGCCTCTTTTGCATCTTGATTCACATTTGCCTCGTTAAGCGGCGCCACGGTTAGTTGAATGGGTTTTCCAATTTCATCCGCATAATCGTATAACAGATCTTCAACGTCTTCCGTCACATTGATCTCCGTAATCGGCGCATCGGATGTGCCTTTTTTGAAAACGATCAATTCGTTTTCCTCATCTTCTTCGCTATCAACGTTTTCGTTGTTCTGTCCGCTGGTTTCGTCTTCGTTGTTCTGCCGGATGGCTTCGTATTCTCCACTGGAACGATTTGCCGGTTCATTGGCGGGAATGCCATTATGTCTTACGATATCTGCATTTTCCGACGCGGAATCCGTTGATAACAGTTCCTCCGCCGCAACCATTACGCCGTCTACGAGCAGCATATGGCTAGTTTGAAATTCATGTGCTGTCGAGGTTTCCCTGATTTCGTTGTCCTTGTTGGCGATCGGGGCTTCGTTGTTTTCGCTGCCCGCGTTGACGGTCGAGTTTTCCTTAATGTCATTGGCTTCGTTGAAGGTCGGGGCTTCGTTGATGTCATTGGCTTCGTTGACGGTCGGGGCTTCACTTGTCATTACTTCGTTATGCAAATTTTCCTCTGCTATGCCGAGTGCCGCCGCTGTGCTCTTTTCTGGGATTATTGGAGTTTCTTCTATGGCAGATACCTCGTTATTGTTCGTTGGCTCGGTTGCTACTGCTGCAATTTCCGCGTCAGCACCGTCGAATGCATTCGCGGCGTTTCCTGCATTTTCACCGCCGACCGTTTGCGTTGTTTCTGTTCCTTCCTCATTTTGCATCAAACCGATTTCCGCTGCCGCCGTATTTCCTGCTTCCGGCGACAAATACGCGATAGATGTTATCATGGAAAATATGATTACCGCAATTAAAGTGATAATCTTCGTAGCCGCCTTTTTTCTTCCTGCTTTCATTTTCTCTCTCCTTAATACGAAAGCACCCTCCGGGACACCTCTTTTTTAAGAATTCCCGAAGGGCATATACTTTAGTTACAGCGGCTATTATAACTGCTAATATTCAGTTGTGAACAAAAAAATTCTCTGCGGGCTGCCATCCGTATTAACGGCAGGGCTTACCATGAATCCCTCCACGGCGTTTGTCAACGAAAAAGCCGGGAACTTCTCCCGGCTTGTGCGCTATAATCCTTAGTTCCATCCGCCCGTCATCCTTCCGCTTCCGGCTTCACCTTCTTCGACGCCGCATACTCCTCCAGCAGTTTTTGGATCTCGTCATGCTCAAACGCCGGCTGCAGTTGCCTGATTTCCCTCCTTCAAGTACGACCATGCCTTTTCCATCGTCATCTCGAAACGCTTTACCAGCCCCTCCGCGATCTGCTGCTCGGTGCGGCCGTCTTCCTTGCGGAGTTCCACATACTCTTCGATGCGTCCTTCCATATTGCCTTGCTGCATCCCCTGCTGCATTCCCTGTTGCATTCCCTGTTGCATTCCCTGATCAAATATGTCATCCGTCCTTGTATGCAAAATAAATCCGCCCATAATCTCCTCCACTTTCTTTGACACGTTTTCATAATTTATTGTCTGTTTCGCAAGAACTCTCTCCATCCAGTCAATCAGGTGGTTCTTTTCCGTTTCCCCTATTTCGCCGCGTTCCACCATATCAGAAAGCCCCGATATTATCTCTCCATAGGCGTCTTTGATGACTTCCGCCTTTCCCGAGTCTTCTTCCATCTCGTCAAACATATCGGTAAAATTAAAACCGTAGAACGGAAGCAGCAAAAGGAGTTTTTTATCCAAAAGTTCACGGATCGTGTAATCCTGTATCCGTATTACCGGTGCCTCGTAGGACAGTTTTCCGCCGGGACAGTCTATCTCTATGATAAACTTCTCCGGCAGTACATCCCCTGCGCGGAGAAAAATCACGGCGGAATACGGCACGGTCATCCTCGCCCCCGTCTCCGTCAATTCAATGCTTTGAAATGCGTGGCCTGCCGCATATTCCGCGATCCGTATGGCAAAACGGTTGTCCGCCCACGCTTCTATCTCAAAGTGATAGTCCTTGATTACCGGCTCCCCGACCGTTTCCGACAACTCCGCTATTGCATCCATCTCCTGCATTTTCAAAGAATCGTCCACCAATTCAGTAACCTGCTTCATCGGTTTCAGCGTAACAATAGATTTTTCCGAAAAATGCTCCCCGAACGCTTCATTCACCAGCGGAATGAGGTATTTCGTAAGTTTTACAACGCTCGTCCAAAATACCGAGTCATATGTTTTTTCATTCAAAAGATCCTTGTCAACCAAGCCGCTTCCTCCGATTTACTTATTGTTTTCATCATAAATCCTGTCCCGCCGTTTGTCAACGAAAAAGCCGGGAACTTCTCCCGGCTTGTAACGCTCTCTCTTTTTTAATCCAATTCGCTGTCGTCCGCCCTGCCGCGGCTTACGAAGACGAGTTTGCTCTTCTGGTGGCGGGAATAGATGATCGTCGCGATTCCCGTCAGCAGGATCGCCATGCACAGAAAGTACCGCGGGTCGATATCGTCGATGCCCGTCGTCGGCGTATCGTCCTTCGTGTGGGACGTCCCCGTCGAACCGGTGTTGCTGCCGCCTGTTCCGCCAGTGCCGCTCGTCCCGTTGTCACCGGTAACGGTTGTTGTATTGCTTACGCGCCATTTTGCATAAAGGTTGAAACTGCTGTACACCGGACTGTCGAAATTGTAGTATGTCGTACACGCGGCATCCGTGCACCAGCCGTCAAACACATACGTAGTCGAAGCCGTAATGTACGGCACCGTGCCGGGCGAAACATCAGAAACCGTATTGTCCGCCGTAAGCGTCCCCATTTCAAAAACATTTCGGTACGCCAGCGTCTGCGGATTCACAGCGTCTGCCGCTCCAACCGTATATGACGGCGGAT
>CAJOQZ010000021.1 GCA_905236585.1 uncultured Lachnospiraceae bacterium | reverse complement strand
GATATCGAATGTAACCTCGATCTGTGGTACGCCGCGGCGTGCCGGAGGGATGCCGTCCAAACGGAACTGCCCTAATGTCTTATTGTCTCTTGCGAACTGGCGCTCACCCTGTACGACGTGGATGTCTACCGCCGTCTGGTTGTCCTCCGCCGTAGAGAAGATCTGGCTCTTCTTCGTCGGGATCGTCGTATTGCGCTCGATTAAGCGCGTAGCGATTCCGCCCATCGTCTCAATCGAAAGGGAAAGCGGCGTTACGTCAAGAAGCAAAATCTCTCCTGCGCCCGCATCGCCGGCTAATTTGCCGCCCTGAATCGAAGCGCCGATTGCCACGCACTCGTCCGGATTCAAGGTCTTCGACGGCTCGTGTCCGGTCAGCTGCTTTACCTTGTCCTGTACCGCCGGGATTCGTGTTGAACCGCCCACAAGAAGAACTTTTGACAAATCGCTTGCGTTTAAGCCCGCGTCCTTTAACGCCTGCTGTACCGGCGCCGCCGTGCGGTCTACGAGTTCATGCGTCAGTTCGTCGAACTTCGCCCGGGTTAAATCCATGTCAAAATGCTTCGGGCCTTCCGCCGTCGCCGTGATAAACGGCAGGTTGATATTCGTCGTCGTTGCCGCGGAAAGTTCCTTCTTAGCTTTTTCCGCCGCCTCTTTTAACCGCTGGAGAGCCATCTTGTCCGAAGAAAGGTCTACGCCCTCTTTTGCCTTGAACTCAGAGAGCATCCAGTCCGTGACCTTCTGGTCGAAGTCGTCGCCGCCGAGGCGGTTGTCGCCCGCAGTTGCCAAAACTTCGATTACGCCGTCGCCGATCTCGATGATCGATACATCGAACGTGCCGCCGCCCAAGTCATAAACCATGATCTTCTGCTCGTTTTCATTGTCAAGCCCGTACGCCAACGCCGCCGCAGTCGGCTCGTTAATGATCCGCTTAACGTCAAGTCCCGCGATCTTGCCCGCGTCCTTGGTCGCCTGACGCTGTGCGTCATTGAAGTACGCCGGTACAGTGATGACCGCCTCGGTTACTTTTTCACCCAAATGCTCTTCCGCGTCGCTCTTTAACTTCTGTAAAATCATTGCGGAAATCTGCTGCGGCGAATACTTCTTGTCATCGATCGTACGACCGCGGTCTGTACCCATATCCCGCTTGATGGAAGAAATGGTCTTCTCCGCATTCGTCACCGCCTGACGCTTTGCCGGTTCGCCGACCAGACGCTCGCCGGTCTTCGTAAAAGCCACGATAGACGGCGTGGTGCGGCTGCCTTCCTGATTCGCGATAACGGTCGGCTTGCCGCCCTCCATAACCGCTACGCAGCTGTTGGTTGTTCCTAAGTCAATTCCGATTATTTTGCTCATAATATGTTCCTCCTCGCTTTTTCTATATCTGCTTTATGTTCTATCATTACTTGCGCGTTGGCAATCTGCTTCGTTTCTTTCGGATTTTTGAAGTTCTGTTCGCTAAGTTCAAACTTCGCTGTCGCTCGTTTTCTCTAATCTCACAGAACGACCTCGCACTAAATTCAAACTTCGCTGTCGCTCGTTTTCATTAAGTTGCTTTCGGTCAATTCGCTACCTTCACCATGCTGAACCGGATCACATTGTCGTGGTAGATGTATCCTTTCTGCATCTCTTCGACGATTTCATTCTCGCCGTATGCGTCGTCGTCCACATGCATGACCGCATTGTGATATTCGGGGTCGAACTCCGCTCCGACGGCTTCAATCGGCTTGACGCCCGCTTCCTCCAACGTCGTCATCAACTGCTTGTAGACCATCTTCATCCCGTCTGCAAACGGGTCTGCCGCCTCCTCGTCAAGTCCGGCAAGTCCGCGTTCGAAATTATCGACGACGGGCAGAATCTTTTCTAATATGCTCCTTGCGCCCATATCATACATCTGCGACTTCTCCTTGTCGGAGCGCTTGCGGAAGTTCTCAAACTCCGCCATCTGCCGCTTGATGCGGTCGGTCAGATCCGCAATCTGTTCGTCCCGCTTGTCCTTTTTCTTTTTGAAAAAGCCTTTCTTTTCTTCGCCGTCTACTGCCGCGCCGTCTTCGTCCGACGCTTCTTCTTCATCTTCGGATGCAGCATCCTCTATCGCATCGGCGTTCGTTTCTTCTTCCGAAGAGGCGCTTTCCGCTTCCTCGTCGCCGTCCTCAACCGGAATCTCCGTACTTTCTGTATCTTCCGTAACTTCGGACGTCGTTTCCTCTTCCGTTGCTTCGGTGTCAAAATTTTCTGCCATGTTTTTCCTGCCTTTCTGTTCGTATCTACCCGTCATCCCGCTTTAAGGTTCGATCCAACTGGCGTTTTAAGTTTTTCAGGTTGCTCATTACATTCTTGTAATCCATCCGCTTTGGACCGATAATTCCGATCGTGCCCTTGACGCCCTCGCCCAGTTCGTATGTCGCGGTAACGACGCTGCAGTCCTTCATTCCGGCAATCGGGGATTCCTCGCCTATATATACCTGAATGCCGGTTCCGGCGCCGTCTGTTTCCTGCTGCATGCCGGAGATCATGTCGATGATCGACTCCTTCTGTTCGAATGTCGTTAAAAAGCGGCTTGCTTTTTCCGAATCCGCCAGTTCGGGATATTTGAAAATATTCGTGGCTCCGGATGTATAGACTTCTAATTTCTCATCATCCCCGATCGTGTCCGCAATCGTATTCAATACGTTTTCAATGATCGGCTCAAACTCTCCCGCCTCTTCCTTCATCCGGGCAATCAGCGTCAGATTGATGTCATGCACCGTAAGCCCGTTCAAGTTCGTGTTCAAAAGCATGTTGAGTTTCAAAAGCGTCTCAGCGTCCAAAGGCTCGGCGACCTCGATCATCTTGTTCTTGATCAGGTTGCCCTCCATCGCGACGACGGATAAAATGTGCGTCGTGTCCACTGCGGACAACTGGACGAACTTGACCTTGTTCCCTGAAATCGCCGGTGCGGAAATGATGGATGCGTACTGCGTGTTGTTCGCCAATACTTTTACCACCTGCTGCAAGACCTTTTCCATTTTCTCGGTCTTCTCGATCATCAGATCCTTGATGTCGTTGATCTCGGCGTCCTTTTCCTCCAATAAGTGGTTCACATAGAAGCGATAACCCTTGTCGGTAGGAATCCGCCCTGCGGATGTATGCGGCTGGACGATATACCCGTCTTCCTCGAGATCCGACATCTCATTGCGGATCGTCGCGGAACTCAAGTTCAGATCCAGGCCTTTTGAAATCGTCCGCGACCCGACCGGCTCCCCGGTATCCAGATATGTCTGGATGACGGCGTTTAAGATCTTGACCTTGCGCTCGTCTAAAACATCTTCGCCCTTAACGTCCATGCGCTCTCTCCTTGCGGCTTTGTTTTGAAAAAAGAAGCCGTGTGGTTTTTGATTTATTAGCACTCAATAATTAAGAGTGCTAATATCCTCTTGTGATAATGTAGCACCCTTAACCGTTTTTGTCAACTATATTTTTTTACAAATTACTTTTCCGGGAAAAAGGCAACGGCGATCGCGCCCGGTCCCGCATAGGTTCCGATCGTCGAGCCGACGGAGACGACGTTAAAATTCTCGATCTTGCCGCCGTATAGTTCGTGGCTGTCGCGGATGTACTTCTGAAGCATCTCGTCGGACAGCCCCGTGTAGCCGAAGCAGACCGGCATGGAGTAGTCGACGCCGACTTTTTTGATCTCCTGAATCAAAATGTTGTTGCCGTTCTTCGAACCGCGCGCCTTGCCGATTACTTCCACAACGCCGTCTGTGATCGTAACGACCGGCTTGATTGAAAGCAGTCCTCCGGCAAATGCAGCCGCCGATGAAAGACGACCGCCTGCTTTTAAGTATTCGAGCGTATCAAAAACGGACAGCACCCGCACCCTGTCCCGGTATGCCTCGATCGCCGAAAGGATCTGTGAAACGCTTTTTCCTTCATCCCGCAGACGCACGGCGTATTCTGTTAAAATGTAATATGACAGGCAAAACTGCTTCGAATCGACAATATGCACCCTGCCCCCGAAGCCTTCCGCCGCGATCGTCGCGCTGCCGATGCATCCCGACACGCCGGATGAAAGCGTCATGCAGATCACCTCGTCGTGATGTTGCAGAGCCTCCTCAAAGTACTGCGCGTACTCCGCGGGAGGAATCTGGCTCGTCTTCGGCACCTCGTCCGTCTCGATCAGTTTTTCATAGAACTCGGCGTTGGAAATTGTAACGCCGTCGAGATATTCCTTTTCTCCGAAGCGAACTTTTAACGGGATCACCGTGATCCCCCATTTTTGCGCCGTTGTCTGTGGGATGTCGCTCGCAGAATCAACGATAATCTTAACTGACATGATTGCACTCCTTTCGAATATGGTTCATCGCCTCATCCTTTTATTCTTAAGTTCGGCATCCTGAACAAACTATGTTTCGTTTCCATCTTTTGCCTCTTCCTGAGAAAAAGTCACAATACTAAATGTTCCGGGAGCATTTTTCACAGCGCACAAGTATTGATCCTTCTCAAAAAATATCTCTATCTGTTTTTTACCGATCCGATGAATATATGTATCTGCTTTGGAGAACATCGTATCACTCATAACAAAATCACAACCAATCAATGGATGATAGCACACAGCAACCTGTAGATTTTTGATACGATATACCTCCTTACCATCCGTCAGTGAAAAGTCCGGAATAACATATACTGCTGCCATTTCAGCGTCTTTTCCGAATCCAAATATCTTTGTTTCTTCTCCCAACTTTTTTGCATTCGGATATGCTGCAACAAAATCCTTATCCCCGGCACACCAGACCGGCGCCTCTGCGCCGCTGTCAAACAGAGCAGCTATTTCCTCATCGTTTGATATATAAGAAAATGTGGGTCTATTCTTTCTGTTATACAGTTGTAATACTAAAGTCCGCATAAAACATCCCATTCCATCCGCTCTCAGTTGTGCGGCGGTATTTCAATCCCTGATTACGATGGGCATCTTTATAATCACCTATATCATCGTCACTAACTGCGGCAACAACATCGCCCTCCAAGATATCCGGTGCTTCACCATCCATTACAGGATTCGCCACAGCAACCCACATATCAGGATATGTCTTAACCATTTCATCCCATGTCATCCTGTTCGTTGTCATATTATCACCGCCTTAAACAACAAACTCTGTTAATGTTTACATCAGAATACTTCAATCATTCTTTACAATCATTATAATCCGAGATATTGATTTTTACAACAAAGGGCACAAGCGTCCATCAAAATCGATTGTTATCCAATCTTGCCTTTGGGACAAACAATCCCTTATCAAATCCCATCAAACACCTTATCCTCCGCATAAATGAAATCCGGGTGCGTAAACTCATACGGCGTCGCCTGATAGACATAGTAAGAATTATGGACCTTGCATAACCCATTCAAAATTCCGCGATTTTACGGGATTTTTTCACTTACCACACCATTATGCGCGTATTCCACACCATCAACTACACCTTT
>CAJOQZ010000020.1 GCA_905236585.1 uncultured Lachnospiraceae bacterium | reverse complement strand
TTCCGTGAATCCGCATGACATCATCAAGATTCAGGGTATCCGTGCGGTACAGGATTATATCCTGCGTGAAGTGCAGCGCGTATACCGTCTGCAGGGCGTAGATATCAATGACAAGCATATTGAGATCATCGTCCGCCAGATGATGAAAAAAGTTCGGATCGATACAGCGGGCGATTCCGGTTATCTGCCGGGGGCACAGGTGGATTATCTTGATTTCGAGGAAATGAATGAGCGCCTTGAGGCCGAGGGCAAGGAACCTGCCGAAGGAACGAGGGTATTGCTTGGTATTACGAAGGCGTCTTTGGCGACAAATTCATTCCTTTCTGCGGCGTCGTTCCAGGAGACGACGAAGGTTCTGACGGATGCTGCGATCAAGGGCAAGATTGACCCGTTGATCGGATTAAAAGAAAACGTCATTATCGGCAAACTGATCCCGGCAGGTACGGGGATGAAGCGCTACAGCGACATCCATTTGAATACCGAATACAACGACGCGATCAAGCGGCAGTTGGAAGAACTTGAAGAATCGGCGGAAATCTTAGGAGAGCCGGAACTTGCCGTCATCGATGAACCGGAGATGGCAGAGGCTTAAAATAATATGCTAAAACGCAATCGTGTTATGTTTCGGGCGCTTAATATAGCGTCCGATATGTGTATTATCCTGTTGTCATCATATATCGCGTGGTGGCTGCGATATGATGTGTTAAACGGTATACGGAGCGTATACGCGCAAAGCAGCCTGTTTGTGCTGATTGTGATCGTGTACAGCATGTTTAATATATTGGTGCTTGATCTGTTTGACGTATACCAGCCGCAGCGGATAAAACGAATAGGGAGCAATATGCCTCGCATATTTCTGGCGAATGGGATATGCTCCCTGCTTTTGATCGTTGTACTTTATCTGTACAAGATCGTCAATATGTCCCGTCTTGCCATCGGCATATGGTGGACGCTTGCGAGCATACTGATTTGCGGCAAGCATATTCTCTTGCATTACGCACTTCGCGAACTTCGAAAAAGAGGATATAATTTGCGGCATTATGTCGTGATAGGCAATGGGCATCTTGCGCATCAGTATGTGGAAAATGTGCGGAAAAACCCGTTTACGGGGATTGCGGTAGACGGTTATATCAGCGCGGTCGAAAAGCCGGGGCTCGGAAAATGTCTCGGCAGTTACGAACAACTTGAGCAGATTCTCTCATCCAATCAATATGACGGACTGGTGATCGCGATGGAGCCGCATTATGTGCGGTTCATGACGATGATACTGGAGACGGCGGATAAAGAGGGAATACAAGTGGAACTGATTCCCTTTTATAACGATTACTATCCGTCTTTTCCTACTTTTGACTCCATAGGCTCGTCCAAACTGATCGACCTGCGGGCGACCCCGCTGAACCAGCCGGGCAATGCGATGTTGAAGCGTACGATCGACATTGTTTCGTCAGCACTTTTGCTGTTTATATTAAGTCCGGTGATGCTGATTGTAGCGGTGGGGGTAAAACTGTCGGGGCCGGGACCGGTGATATTTAAACAGGAGAGGATCGGGAAGAACAAAAAGCCGTTTACGATGTACAAATTCCGCAGCATGCGCCTTACGGAGACGGAAGATACCGGCTGGAGCAAGGACATCGACCCTCGAAGGACGAAGTTTGGCAGTTTTATTCGAAAATACAGCATTGACGAGTTTCCGCAGTTTTGGAATGTCTTAAAAGGCGACATGAGCCTGATCGGTCCGCGGCCGGAGATTCCGTATCATGTGCTGCATTTTAAGGAGGAGATCCCACGGTATCTCGTACGCCAGCAGGTGCGTCCCGGTATTACGGGCTGGGCGCAGGTGAACGGACTGCGCGGTGATACGTCGATCGAAGAGCGGGTGAAATACGATATTGACTATATCGAAAATTGGACGCTTGGTTTTGATATACGGATTACGTTCCGCACAATCTTCGGTGCAATGGTTAATGATGAGGAATTATTGTAAATCTATCACAAAATCAATTATTATGTTGAGAACAAACGCTTCTTCCGTGTGAGGTTAAGGCATTTTCACCGTCGAACACGAAGAGGCGTTTGTTCCTATGACAAGATTGGATGAAAGTTGATTTTCATGTAAATCTATAATTTTTTCTATACATTTCCAAGATTTTGTGCTATGATACTCATATCACAACAAAATGTGGGAGTTTTTTTGCAACAAAAGGAGTGAATGCGATGAGAAATGTACGGAAAAAGATAGGTTGCTTGGCGCTGTCGCTTGCGGCCGCAATTACCATAGCCGGTGCAGCGATACCGCTTACAGCGCAGGCTGCGACGCTTCCGAAGGCGACGCTGGATGCCGGATGGAATGCGTCGAAGAATAACTTCGAATCCAAGCAGCTGCAGCAGATTACAGACAGTTTTACCGGCGCCTTAATTAAAGAAGCAAATTCGGAAAAACTGAATCCGACAGGTGTTTCCAATGCGAAGATTAGTCTGGTCGTCAACGACGATTTTTCCGATATCATGGATAAGACGATCAAGCCGGTGATGACGGAGTTTGCCAAGGCGTCCATTAAGTTGAGCGTGAACGGCGCCAAGCCGGGGACGTCAGCGGAGGATGTGAAGGCAATTTATTATGGCAAACTTCAGGCGGATCAGCCAGGGGACATCACCTTTACGATTGAAGAGAAGTTTTCGGATGCATTTACCGGGAACGCATATGCACTTGTTTTGCATTATACCGGGAAGTCCTCGGATGACGACGGCGTGACGGCGCAGTATGCCAAGATCTCGGCGAACGGCAGGGTGAAGGCGCATTTTAATTCATATTCGCCGTTTGCGATTTTAGTTACGGAAGAAGAGAACCTGCAGATGCTGGTTAACACATATTACCACAGCGCGGGCAGCGATTCCGGCACGGCGGAAGCGAGCGTAAACACTTCGGCTTCCACCGCAACGCAGAGCCAGACTGTGGCAAATACGAATACGGTACAGCAGAATCTGGCGAATGCGGCGGCAGTTATGGAAACGCCGGCGGCAAGTACGTCTTCGACATCATCAGCCAGCACATCAACGTCAAGTGCGAGCACGTCGACGACATCATCCTCGCAGAGCGCGTCGTCTTCCTCTTCCTCGGGCAGCACCTATCCGGCTTATTCGGGAGGGAACATCAGCATCGTTGACGCCTTAAAAGCGTGCGGAGAAAGCGATACTTCTTTCAAGCACCGCAAGGCGATCGCGGCGGCGAACGGGATTTCCGGCTACAAAGGGAACAACGCTCAAAATGAGCAGTTAGTCTCCCTGTTAAGGAAAGGGCAGTTGAAGAAAGCATAATTTTCCCCTTGACAATGCTATTTTAGGTATTTATAATGTTATGGCGTGCGAAAATTCGCGCATCATAACATTTTTTGTGATATGGATATCACAAACGAATTAAGATTTCAGAAAGTGAGGTGAAAAAGATGCCGACATTCAACCAGTTAGTCCGCAAGGGCAGAAAGACGTCCGTTAAGAAGTCGAATTCGCCTGCATTGCAGAGAGGATTCAATTCCTTAAGAAAGCGTCCGACGAATACGTCCTCTCCGCAGAAGCGCGGCGTATGCACGGCGGTTAAGACTGCGACGCCGAAGAAGCCGAATTCCGCACTTCGTAAGATTGCCAGAGTTCGTCTTTCGAACGGAATCGAAGTTACGAGTTACATTCCGGGCGAGGGTCACAACCTTCAGGAGCATAGCGTCGTATTGGTCCGCGGCGGCAGAGTAAAAGACCTGCCCGGTACGCGTTACCATGTTATCCGCGGTACGCTCGACACCGCAGGTGTTGCAGATCGCAAGCAGGCGCGTTCCAAATACGGAGCGAAGCGCCCGAAGAAGTAATTGCGCAACGAAAATGTACTTAATATAAATGAATGTCAGCATTGTATTTCACATGGAAATAGTGCGCGAACATAATCATTTTTATGAGTACCGATGATTTATTCCAAAATGGATAAGGAGGGAAGTAACGTGCCACGTAAAGGACATACTCAAAAAAGAGATGTGCTGGCAGATCCGATCTACAACAGCAAGGTCGTTACGAAGCTGATCAACAATATCATGTTGGACGGCAAGAAGGGCATTGCACAGAAGATCGTCTACGGCGCATTCGAGAGAGTGGAATCAAAATCCGGCAAGCCGGCGCTCGAAGTATTCGAGGAAGCAATGAATAACGTAATGCCGGTGCTTGAGGTTAAGGCAAGGCGTATCGGCGGCGCAACCTATCAGGTGCCGATCGAAGTACGTCCTGCCCGCAGACAGGCGCTTGGGCTTCGGTGGTTGACGAATTTTTCACGCAACCGCAGCGAGAAGACGATGGAAGAGCGTTTGGCGGCGGAAATTTTAGACGCATCGAACAATACCGGCGCAGCAGTAAAGCGTAAGGAAGAGATGCACAGAATGGCGGAAGCGAATAAGGCGTTCTCGCATTATCGTTTCTAATAGGAGGACAGTATTTTGGCTCAGAGAGAATACCCACTGGAGAGAACCAGGAACATCGGTATTATGGCTCACATTGATGCGGGTAAAACCACATTGACGGAGCGTATTCTCTATTATACCGGTGTCAATTACAAGATCGGTGAAACTCACGAGGGTACGGCGACCATGGACTGGATGGAGCAGGAGCAGGAGCGTGGCATCACGATCACGTCCGCGGCGACCACCTGTCACTGGACCCTTCAGGAGAATAATAAGCCGAAAGCGGGTGCCGAGGAGCATCGGATCAACATCATCGATACGCCGGGACACGTCGATTTTACCGTTGAGGTAGAACGTTCGCTTCGTGTGTTGGATGGTGCGGTCGGTGTCTTCGATGCCAAAGGCGGCGTTGAGCCGCAGTCCGAGAATGTTTGGCGTCAGGCGGATACCTATCATGTTCCGCGTATGGCGTTTGTCAACAAAATGGATATCTTGGGCGCAAACTTTTACAATACCGTAGATGAGATCGGTACAAAACTCGGCAAAAACGCTGTAGTCATCCAACTGCCGATCGGCAAGGAAGACCATTTCGAGGGAATCATTGATCTTTTCGAAATGAAGGCATACATCTACAATGACGCAAAAGGCGAGGATATTTCAATCGTCGATATTCCCGACGATATGAAGGATGAGGCGGAGACGTATCATCAGGAACTCGTTGAAAAGATATGCGATTTTGACGACGCGTTGATGGAAAAATACCTCGAAGGAGAAGAGCCGTCGGTGGACGAACTGAAAAAGGCGCTCCGCAAGGCGACCATTTCCAACGAGGGCGTTCCGGTATGCTGCGGTTCCGCGCATCAGAACAAGGGCGTACAGAAACTTCTTGACGCTGTCGTAGAATTCATGCCGGCGCCGACGGATATTCCGGATATCAACGGCGTGGACATGGAGGGCAACGACATTACGAGAAAGTCTTCCGACGAGGAGCCGTTCTCGGCGTTGGCGTTCAAGATCATGACCGACCCGTTTGTCGGAAAGTTAGCGTTCTTCCGCGTATATTCGGGAACCTGCAAATCCGGTTCCTATGTGCTGAATGCGACGAAGAACAAAAAGGAACGCGTCGGACGTATTTTACAGATGCACGCGAACAAGCGTGAGGAGATCGACATCGTTTATTCCGGTGATATCGCTGCAGCGGTCGGCTTAAAGGTGACGTCGACGGGTGATACGATCTGCGATGAGCAGCATCCGGTAATCCTGGAGTCGATGGAGTTCCCGGAGCCGGTTATCGAACTTGCGATCGAGCCGAAGACCAAGGCGGGCCAGCAGAAGATGGGCGAAGCCCTGGCAAAACTCGCGGAGGAAGACCCGACGTTCCGTGC
>CAJOQZ010000019.1 GCA_905236585.1 uncultured Lachnospiraceae bacterium | reverse complement strand
TCGGAAAGCGCCTCTGTCCCGAAATCCAAGGCATGATTGTTCGCCAGCCCCGCAACGTCCACACCAAGGTCATTTAAGATCGTCACATACTTCGGGTCTACCCGGTAAGTATACTGTTTGTCCGCCTGCTGTCCCCGCACGGAAAAAGCAAATTCATTGTTCACCGCGCAGACGTCCGCACTTTTAAGCGCCGCAAGCAGTTTCTCGTCCAATACCCCGTCTGCACCCGCCGCGTCATAGTTTTTCTGCACCGCAGGATCAAGCCAGATATCGCCGGTAAATACTACGGTCGTCGCCGCCGCCTCTTTCGGTTCTTCTTTTTCCTCTACCGGCTGGGGTACTTCTTCCGGCTCCGCCGGTGCGGCTTCGTCGTTTTGCTCCACCGTCGCAGTGACCGCCGCTTTTTCCTGTGCATCCCCCCATGCTTCCATGATAAGTTTGGGGACGTTAAAATAATACCCTGCCGCAATGCAGCCGGCAAGCAGGATGCCGACCACGGAAAACCAAACCGCCTTTTTCTTCCGGCGATCGTCCTGGTGGTTCCTGTAATTCTTTCGGATCTTGACTATTCTGCGTTCGTCCTCGGGGTAGACCATTTTACCCTCCGTTATTCGTCCCTTGCTGCCCTTCTTCTTCGTCTGCGGTTCTTTTTCCGTTTTCGGCGAAAATGCCTTCTAAGCAGTCTGCTTCCGTAGTAGCGGTGATACGGAGCCCTCGTATACACATGCTGAATCAGAAGAAGCAAAATGAATACTGCCGCTCCGCCAAGGGTCGGCAAAAACCATTTTACCGCTTTTTCAAAACGCCGGTGTACAACGATTTCGGCGGGCGCGCCGCCCTCTTCCTCAATGATCTTCGCTTTTTCAAAAAGGACCTCCGCCTGCCCTGCCCCATGGTCGGCATAGGCAAATTCCAATGCACCGATCACCAGATCATCGCCCGTATCTCCGTACGAAACGAGTTTCTTTGCTGCCTCGGAAAACGCTACGCCCGCAGGAAGCGTAACTGTCGCCCCTGCCGCAAGCCGCGCCTCATTCATGTCCACAGAAAATGCTTCCGCTCCGTCGATCATCGTCAGTCGGACGCTTGCCATTTCTTCATCAACCGAATAATTGTTAAAATGCTCAAAACAATACTCGAATAACCTGGTTGTATCGTTGTAATGGCAGCCTTGCTCCGCATTTAGGATCACGCAGACTAATGTCTGCCCATCCTTTTTCGCATAGGTGACAAGCGTGTTGTTCGCCTCCGTCGTATATCCTGTTTTGCCGCCCACGCAGTACTCATAAAGATAACGCTTCGTCTTATAGTAATTCAGCATCGCGTGGTGGTTGTTTAGGTACGTTTCCTCTTCATGGATATTCGTCGGCGGAATCGTATAGTTCTTCGTCCCGACGATCTCGTCAAACGTCTCATTCTCGTACGCCGCACGCGCAATCAGCGCCATATCATACGCCGTCGTATAATGCTCTTCGTCAAACAACCCGTTCGGATTGCAAAAATGCGTATTCTTGCAGCCGAGTTCCTTCGCCTTTTCATTCATCATTTCAATGAACGTATCAAAATCTCCGCCGATATGCTCTGCAATCGCGTACGCGCATTCATTCGCCGATTCTAACATCATGCCGTAAAGGCAGTCCCTAAGGGGCATCTCTTCCCCGACGTCTCTGGCAATATGTGCGCTCCCGCGCTCGATTCCGTACACCGCTTCTTTGGAAAACGTTACGATATCGTCTAAATTGCCGTTTTCAATGGCAAGCATCGCCGTCATCACTTTCGTGATGCTCGCCGGATAATGCCGGATATCCCCGCCGTAACTGTACAATAAGGCGCCGGAGTCCACATCCATGACGACCCCGGTTTCTTCCGGATTCGTCAATGCGACGCCGCCGGGCCATTTTTCATTGGAAGCCCCCTCGCTTTGGCTCTCCTGCTCCGACGCGGATTCGGATGCACTTGTGGTTGATGGTTCATTCACCGACGTATCTTCCGTCGTCTGCGCCGTGTCTTCGCTATCCGAGTCTTCCTCGGATGTCTGCCGGGTTTCTTCCGCTGCCGTTGATTCTGCCTCCGGCTCCTCGGAAGGATTCTCCGTTTCCGTCGAATTGGCGGATGCATCGGATTCCGTTTCCGCAGAAAGCGGCGTTTCTTCCTCGGTTTCCGAGGCTTCCGTCTCCTCCACGGCATATACCTGTGTGGGAGCCGCCACATATCCCAAACCAACGGCAAAAAGCACCAGCGCAACAAGGAATTTCCCGCGGATCTCTTTCAGATGATTATTCATTCAACTACCATAATCTGTGTTGTGTTCCCGTCGCCGTCGACCGTCACAATCTCCGTTGTTTCCGTTTCCTCTTGGGGTTCTAACGCCCCCGTCCGTTCCGCAACCGTAACGTCAATTACATTCCTATCCTGCGTCGCAATCGCAGACCGCACCGCCGCCGACGCGTCCGCATCATCCGACAGCGTCCCGACGGCAATGATCGTATTCCTCGCCTTATAAGAAGAACGATTGAAAATCTGATTGCTCTCTTCTGCTCCGTCAACCGTCACGATCTTCAGCAAATGCGCTTCATAGCCGGTCTGAGAGCCTTGTATTTTCCCAATATAGCCGATCGGCTGGTCTGCCGCCTCCTTATATACGATAACCGGCTCCGTTTCCTCGACGATCTCGCTGACAAAATCCACTTTCCGGTTAGCCGGACGTGTCTCCTTCCCGTAAATTGTCGCCGTGATTGTGGAACCGTTCGTCACCAAATCAATATAAATCGGCGTCTCCTGATTGTTCTCGAATTTCAGGTCCTTGTAATCCCCGGCTATCGCTGCGTCCATGGACGGCTCCACATAAGAAACCGTCATGGAATGCGGGCTTCGCTCTGTAATCTTGATCTCCGCCCGAATCAGCGCATTATACAGCGTTGATGATATCTGGCAGACGCCGCCGCCGACGGAATCCACCACTTGCCCGTTTTCATATGCCGTGGCAAGCGCATAGCCGTTCTCCTCGGAAATCGGCGCGAGATTCGCCGCCACCGAATAAGATTCGCCCGGATAAAGCACCTTGCCGTTGATCTTCGATGCGCCGTTCTCCACATTTTTCCGCCGCCCGGACGGAGAAGAGCCGTAATTCGTCGAATACGTGCCAAGGGCATCCTGAATCGACATCAACTGTTCCTTATCGCCTTTCGGCGCCTCGGTCTTCGTCGCCAAGTCCAGCGTCACATCCGAACCGTCCCAATCATCCTGGATATAATCCGCCACCGCGTCAACAGACTTCTGCAGATTGACGATCGTACCCTCTTTTCCCTCCACAAAGGAAAACGAACCGCCTTTCCTCGTCAGCGTGCTGTCCTCCGCCGGAACGTCAAGTTCCGCCTTGATCCCTTGTATATACTCCGTGACAGCCAGGCGGTTGGCAAAAAAGTGAAGGGCAATATCCTCTTTTTCGCCCCGCTCCTTCCTCTGCTGCGCAAGGAAACGGGAAAGCAGATTGCCGGACGCCCCGTAATGCAGGGCTTCATCAATGGCATCTTCCTCATTAGAGGAAATCTTCAAGTCCTTATTCGTACAGGTGACCGTCTTATCGTTCGCCCTAAGCGTAAACGTCGCGTCGGTATAACTTTCCACATAGGAAGAAAGCGCCTCCATTGCCTGCGCCTTCGTCATCCCCGCTACGTCAACGCCGGCGATCGTGATATTCTCCGCGATCACTTCCCGCTCTTTTGCCTTCGATACTTCCGTATCAGAAGAAAAAGAAAGGAAGCCGCCGACAACCGCCGCCGCGACGATCACGACTGCTGCCGCCGCCCACAGCGGATATCTTTTATGTGCATTTCTTTTTTTTCTATAAAAACCCATATCTAAGTTATTATCATGCTTTTTTTAACACATGTCAAGAGATGTGCGCTATTCTTCACTGCCATCCGCCGCATCTGTCTTTTGTTCGATTGCCTTCACAAGCATCGCGGATGTGGCATTTCCTTCTGCATCTTTTCCGACTACAAACGTCATCTCCCAGTCATGCGCATCATCCGACGCATCCGCTGCGTCCGCCGCTTTTGCATTCATTGCGGAAAGCAAGGTGCCGATCTGCTGCTTTTCGATATCGTTATGCACCGCCTCCTCGCCGCCCGCGTCGTAAAAGTCCATCAACGTTTTTAAGTTGTCCGAGGCGTAGTTTACAATCCCCGCATTCGACATCGCAATCTCGCCGGAAAAATCCACGTTCACCAGACTGCCGCAGCCGAAAAGCCGCACCGGAAGCGTCGCCGTAACGGAATCATCATCCGACTTTACGATCGCCATTTCTTCAATATCGTAATATATGCCGGTAAGCACGGCTTTTTTCAGCGCCTTTTTCATGGAGTCAAAACTGTTCTTCGCCTCGTCGCTTAAATCTTCCTCACCAAGGGACAGACTGTCCAAAATGAGCGCACAAAACGCGTCGGCATCCATCATGTCGATCCCCATCTGCGTCACCACGTCTTCGGTGCAGAACAATTTCACCGTTGCAATGTCATTCGACTCCAGCGCATCGCAGAACCCGTCGAGATCCGCCTTGACCGCGACCTTTACCGCCTCTTTCTGCTCTGCCGACTTCTCCAAATACCGCATCCCGTAAAATCCGATCGCCGCGTCGAAAACAAGCAGCAGAACCACCACAAGCACCACAAGGACGATCTTTTTATGTTTCCTGAAAAAATCCATGCCCCTCTCCCGTCTATTGCCCGTTCAACGCCGCCGCTACCATGTCAGCGTACGCCCGTTTTCCGCTCTCGGTCAAATGAATCCCGTCGCTGCCGAAATAATTCGGATTCCCCGCCGCCTGCGTCGTCCACTCCACCAATGTCACATTGGGATTGTTGTTGCAGACTGCGGTAACATTTTCATTCACGTCGGACGCCCATGCCGGTCCGACGCAGTTGATCCAAAAAATCTTGCGTCCTGGTCCTAATGCGTCAACAACGTCCTGAAATTTTGAAAGCGTCGACGCGCCGTTCGTTCCGAGATGGATCACGACGATGTCTGCCAAAAGTCCCTGCGCCTCCAAGTCAGATATAATCCCCGGTCCCGCCGTCACCTGCCGACTGACCGCCGCATTCACATAGATGCCTGGAATCTGCGACTGCAAAGCCCCCGATGCACCCAGCATAACGGAGTCTCCGATCGCCGTTACCGAAACCGACGCCGGTACGGTAATCATTTCCTGCGCATTTTGTTCCTGCCGCCGGGCAAGCGTCTCGGCGGCTGCGTCCGCGCCCACGTCCTTGCGCGTCTTTGCCGCTTCCACGACGCTCTCCGTCTGGGCGTTGATCGCCGCCGGAACGGTTTCTAACTGCGCCGTAAGCGACGTCTTTTTCGCGGTTAGTTCCTGTGCCGCCAACAGCGCCGCATTCGTTTCGAGTTCTTCTTCAAGCGCCGCCATATCGTCGGTTCCGCCGCGGCTTTGGGAAACAGCCGTCTGCAAGCCGGTAAGCGCAAGACAAGTCGAAAGCAGCACCGCCCCCGCCGCCCGGGACGCCCACACGTTGTTTATGTGTTTTTTCGATAAATAATGCCACAGCGCCGGAAGCGCATGCACTGCCGCCGCAGCCGCCGCAATCACGCCGATCGTCACCGGAACATATATTTCATTCGATACGCCGGGCAGTTTTTTCTGAACGAAATAAATTGCCGGATACATCACCAGATATACTTCGTAACTGTATTTTCCCAAAAAGCGCAGAGGCAGGATGTCCGCCCACTTGCCGAGTCCGTCCTGGTCCAGAAGAAGCGCCATCAAAAACACGCCGAACGCCAGGGAAACCAGCTGCATCTGATAGTGGTAGTTCGCCGCGGATTCCCCCGTCACGGTAAAATACGCAACGCCGATCACGCCGAGCAGGGCAAACGTTCCAATCCGTATCATCACCTTAGCAAAACCGTCCGATATCCGCGTCAATGGCAAAAGGCCGATCGCCAATCCTAAAAACAGGGAAAACGCACGCGTGTCCGTTCCGTAATAGAGCCGCGACGGGTCCACATCCGGGTCATAGCAAAGCGCCATTTCCAGCGCGGAAGCAGCGGCAATCAAAAGACATAAGACAACCAGAATCGTCTTTGTATGCTTTTTTCCTTTTTCCCTGCGCTTTTTGTCGAAGCCGTACCCGACCGCCAAAAGAAAAGGATAAAGCAGATAATACTGCACCGTCAGCCCCAGATACCACAAATGCGTAAACGGAGACGAATTAAGCATCCGCTCAAAATACGACGCATTCTGCGCGATCTGCCACCAGTTGTTATAGCCGAATAAAATGCTTGCCACCTCGGGCAGCATGCTTTTTGCATAGGTCGGAACCAAAAACAAAAGCACGGCGATGCTTGCCGTCATCATGCACAGCAGCGGCGGATACAGCCGCAAGATCTTTTTCTTATAATATTCTCCCGCAAAAGAAAGCGTTCCGCCGACCGCCCCTTGGTACGTCCACGCTTTATCGAGGCTCTTTTCGTCCCTTTTGCGCGGAAAGACCATAAGATACCCCATGATCGTAAAAAATGCCGTAACTCCGAGATATCCTCCTGGCACTATGTTCGGAATCATATGATAAAAAACAACGCCCAAGATAGCGATCGCCCGCAGTCCGTCAAGTCCGCTGACATGATCCTTGTTCATTCTTCGTATTCCTCTTTCCTTTCAAAATATTTTTGACGTTCCCAATAAAATCCTGTCAAAAAAATCCGCCCAGCCAGTTTTTGAAACGCGTCCACAAAGATTCCTTTTCGCCGGATACCGTGCCGTCGTCTAAAACCGTGACCGCTTCCGACCAGCCGCTGTACTCGATCCCCGCACGAAACGATTTATATGCGCGGACGCGGAGCGCGACCTCCCCCTTCTCCACCGGCACCACGGCCGTCGTCGTTTTGACCCGCCGGATATCCGTCCAGTCTTTTACAAAACGGTCGTTAATCTGGATCTGGTAAAACACATTGGTGATATCTTCGGGTTTTGAGAGGGTGATCGTGATGGTACTTGCCTTATCATCCCGCTGGACGGATGTGATCTGCGGCAAAAAATCCCCGATCGAGGCTTTTTCCTCCTCAACGTCCTCTTCGATTTCATTCAGCTGATCGAGGATGATATCGTAAATGATCTGATATTCCGATTCGTTGTAATGGATGCCGTCCGCTGCGGACAAAAGTCCGTCCGTCATGGAAAACGTATCAATATAAGTCACGCGTGCGGATAAGTTCTTACGGATATCCTCATTCCACGCTATAATCTTTTCATTGGTAATCTCTCCGCCCGCCACCTCTTCCCGGGTGATGGGATTAACGGACACATAATAGACGCTTGCGCCCTTTTCGGTCCAGCTGACTGCTTTTTTGTTCAGATAATCCGTATAATCCCGGGTCATGTCGGGGAAAAATATGTCGTTAAAACCCATCAAGCAAATGATGTTCGACCCTTTTTCAATCCTGCCTTCTATCGCCGGAACGCCCGATTTTTTCATCCAATCCAGTCCCACGCCGTTCTTCGCCGACCAGATATAATCATTCGCCCCGACATAGGCGCTCATCCCGACCGTCCGGGAATCTCCGATAAAAATATAGGCTGGATCGCTTCCCTTCAAAACCTCTGATTCGGTTTGATATCCCCAAATCTCAGATGCATTCTCTTCCTGTGTCCGGTATTTCGCATGAACCGCCGTCCTCGGCAAGACCGCCAAAATACCGATAAAAATGAGTGTCGAAAAGAACAGCATCCGAAGCCCGACTTTGACAAATCGTCCGCCGCAAAGCCGCTCTATTGCAATACTACGCTTCATCAATCGCTTTTCCGATGTCATGACGCATGTATTTGTTGGCAAAATCTACCCACTCCGCCGCTAGATAGGCTTTTTTCCGAGCGTCTTTTAAGTCGCTTCCTTTCGCCGTTACGCCTAAGACTCTGCCGCCGTTCGTAACGATTTTCCCGTCTTTTTTTGCGGTTCCGGCATGGAAGCAGAAGTACTCGTCATTATCGAATTTTTCCAAACCGGTGATGGGGAATCCTTTTTCATAGGAAACCGGATATCCGTCGCTTGCCAGCACGACGCAGACCGCCGCGTTATCCTCAAATTCCAGTTGAACCGCATCAAGCGTTCCGTCGATGCACGCTGTAAAAACATCAATGATATCCGTCTTCATCCGCGGCAGGACGACCTGCGCTTCCGGATCGCCGAAGCGGGCATTGTACTCCAACACTTTCGGACCGTCTTCGGTCAGCATCAGACCGAAGAAAATCACCCCTTTATATTCCCTTCCCTCGGCACGCATGGCATCCACCGTCGGCTGGTAGATTTTTTCGCGGCAGACGGCATCGATCGCCTCTGTATAAAACGGACTCGGCGAAAACGTTCCCATGCCGCCGGTATTTAATCCCTGATCGCCGTCCTTCGCACGTTTATGATCCTGTGCGCTCGTCATCACAGCAACCGTTCTGCCGTCCACAAAGGTTAAGACCGACACCTCCCGTCCGGTCATAAACTCCTCGACCACAAGCGTATTGCCCGCGTCGCCGAACTTCTTATCCAGCATGATCTCCCTCACGCCGTTCTTTGCTTCCTCTAATGTATTGCAGATCAAAACGCCTTTGCCGAGCGCCAGTCCGTCCGCCTTTAACACGATGGGATACTTTGCCGTCGCAAGATAGGAAAGCGCCGCATCCGCATCCGTAAATGTCTCGTACTCCGCCGTCGGTATCTGATATTTTTTCATTAAATCTTTGGAAAAGGCTTTGCTGCCTTCTAAGATAGCCGCCGCCTTCTTCGGTCCGAACACCCGCAGGCCCGCCGCCTCCATCACGTCGACGATGCCTCCGCAGAGCGGATCATCCATGCCGACGACAACCAAATCCACCGACTGTTCTAACGCAAACGCCGTTAATTTATCAAATTCCATTGCGCCGATCGGCACACATTCCGCAATCTGCGCAATTCCGGCATTTCCCGGCGCACAGTATATCTTCTCCGCCTTGGGACTTTTCGCAACCGCCATCGCAATCGCGTGTTCCCTGCCGCCGCTTCCGACAATCAATATCTTCATTCCATTTCTCCTCTAATAACGCAAGTTATTATCTGACTTACTCTGTCGGATGCCAGTGCTGTCATCAACTCACTTCGTTCGTTGGACAGT
>CAJOQZ010000018.1 GCA_905236585.1 uncultured Lachnospiraceae bacterium | reverse complement strand
GTGACGTTCGGATATTCCTTTTTCAGCTGCTCAATCCGGATCATTTATTTTTACCCCTTTCATAATATCGGCGATCCTGCGGCGTTTCGGGTCAAATTTGCGTTCGATCAGGCTGACGAGAATCCCGATTAAGCCCTCCAACACAAAATAGATGACCGTCACCGCGATCAAGGGGAAAAACGCCTCGTAGGTACGGCTGCGCACGATGTCCCCCATCTTCGTTAAATCCTGCACGGCAATGTAGCCGACGATTGCCGTTGCCTTGATTAAGTTCACGATCTCCCCTTTGTATGCGGGGAGCACATGGGGCAGCGCCTGCGGGAGAATGATCTGGAAAAAGGTGGCAGCATCTGAAAAACCCAGCGCACACGCCGCCTCATATTGCCCGCTTTCCACCGCTCCGACACCCATTTTCAAAAGCGAAAATACTGCCGCGCCAAGGGTAAGCGTGAAGCCGAGCACCGCCACGGCGATGCCGCTTATGGCGACGGAACCGAAGATGACGTAAAAGAGGATCATCAAAAGCACCACCATCGGCATCCCCTGAACCAGCCACGTGCAAAAGTGCGTGACAAAGTTTGCCGCTGGGTTGCCGTTGCGACAGAGCATGAACACCAGAAAGCCGAGGATGGTTCCGAACAGAACGGAAAGCAGCGTGATAAGAAGCGTGGTGCTTACGCCTTTTATGAATAACCGATAGCGATTCTCTCGAATAAAGGTCTTCTCAAAACTCGCCGCGATGCCGCCGAGGAAGGTTTCCTCCCCCATGACCTCTGTCTCATTTTTCTGCAAGCCTGCCGCGAGGTTGCTTTCCAAAACCGCAAGCACAATGCCGCCCGTGCTCGTCGGATCGGAGAAGAGCACCTCCTCCTGTCTTTCCGGGGTCACGTTCATGTCGGTGGTAAAATCATATTTCCCTGACTGTATGGCGGGAATCCGCCCGGGAAAATCCACGTCTCCCAGTTCCAGCGCATAGCCCCTCTCCCTGCAGAAGCGCACGACAAGGTCGATGTCATATCCCACATTTTTCCCATCCTTGATGTAAGACCATGGCATATCCGTTGAGGTTGTGACAACCCGGATGGTTCCGTTTTCACCTGTGAGGTCGGACATATCGACGACCTTTTTCTCCTCGTCGACGCCCATCCAGATATCATCCATCTCCTTCATGGTTCCATCCTCGCGGATGCGCTTTAGGAAACCATTCAGTTCCTCGCAGAGCGCCGCGCTTTCCTCATCATTCTTTCGGAATGCGAAACTGTATTCCTGATTGGTGATGCGGTCTTTGATATAGTCGATCTGCGGCTGCTCGAAATGGATGGTTTTCAGATTCGGCTCGTCTCCAAGATAGGCGTCAATCTTATCCGCAAGCAGCGCCGCATTTAAGTCCGGATAGTTGTTAAAGTACAGATGTTCGCTGTCGGGGAAATAGGTGTCTGCCGCATCCTCCATCAGCGTTCCCGTAAGAACGCCGATGCGCTTGCCGTTGTAATCCTGCCAGCGGACTTCTTCCCCCACGGCTCCTTTTGCATCCTGTATGGCAAGGGCTCCCTCCCCGCTTTGCTTTCCACAGCCGCAAAACAGCAAAAGCAGCATCATAATCCCTATCAACCTTGGTATTTTCAATGTTCCTTTCCTCCTGAACGTTCGCGGCTGTTATGTCCGCCGCAAGTTCATCCTTCACCCATGTCCGTCCACGCTGTGGCAGTCATATGATAATCCCCTCCAGATGATCACACTCATGCTGGATAATCTGTGCTATCTGTCCTTCATATTCCTGCGTATGAGGCTGAAACTCCTCATCCAGAAACTGAACTTTTATCTTCCGATACCGCCGTGTCTTTCTGAGCCCATCCAAGGAAAGACATCCTTCCTCTGTATCGTAGGGCTGCAGTTTCTGAGTGATTACGGGATTTACCATTACAAAATCCATGAACCCCATAGACACAATAATGATCCTCTTCTTGTACCCGATCATATTTGCCGCCATGCCCACACAGCGATCATGGTTTGCTTTCAGCGTGTCGTGGAGGTCTGCTATAATCTGCTTATCCGCCTCCGTCGCATCCTCGGACTTTTGCCCCAAAAACAGGACATCGCGCATTATTTGTTTTATCATCTGTCTGCTCCTGTCATTTCTTCCTCCAGCCTTGCCGCATTCCCGACAAGATCTTTGCAAGGGTGTAATCTCAAAAATGCAATCATCATGTCTGTATCAGCACCTCCAGTGTCTCATACAGATGCTCCGGCTCCACGGGTTTTGAAAGATGCGCATTCATGCCCGCCTGCAGGGAATTCTGCACGTCCTCGTCAAATGCATTTGCAGTAAGGGCGATAATCGGTATCTTTTGTGCATCAATGCGTGCCAGCGCACGGATGGTGCGGGTTGCCTCCAGTCCGTCCATGACCGGCATACGCATATCCATCAGAACCGCATCATAATATCCGTCCGGATGACCGCCAAACATATCCACCGCAACTTGACCGTTTACAGCACGCTCCACGATCATTTCCTTTTTTTCAAGAACCATCTTCATGATCTGGGCGTTGATATCCACATCCTCCGCCATAAGTATCCGCTTCCCCTTCAAATCTGCCTTATTCTTCGCGTTTTCTGCCTTAACCGCAAACGTCTGGGTAAACTGCGACAGGATTGTATTGGCTTTCAGCGGCTTGGCTATAAAGGAATCCACGCCCGCCTGATCCGCTTCCTCCAATACATCATCCCAATGGAACGAGGTAAGTATCACGATTGCGGAATCATACCCGACGGCTTTTCTGATCTGACGGGTCGTCTCAAGACCGTCCATGTCGGGCATCTTCCAATCGACTAAGATCAGGTTGTAGTCATCCCTCCGTGCATGCTTTAACAGCACCATCTCAACCGCTTCCGCTCCGGATAAGGCGATCTCCGATGAAACGCCGACCTTCTCGAGTTCCATTCTGGCGTACTCGCAGGCAATGGGATCATCATCGACGATGAGCACCCTCATCTCCTTCGGCTTAATCTCGCCGTTCCAGTCCGTCTCCTTATCGGAATCGGAAATCGTAACGGTAACGGTAAAGGTCGTGCCCACCCCCTTTTTGCTTGCAACCGAAATATCGCCGTTCATCATTTCAACGATATGCTTTGTGATCGGCATGCCAAGCCCCGTGCTTCCGTATTTGCTCTTTGTAGAGGAATCCTCCTGTGAAAACGGATCAAACAGTTTGGGAAGAAAGTCTTCGCTCATCCCGATTCCGTTATCCTTCATGGTAAAACGGAAGGTGGATTTGTTTTCGTAATGCGCAATTCTTTCGATCGTAAAATCAATACGACCTCCCTCATCGGTAAACTTTACGGAATTACCAAGAATATTGATCAGCACCTGTTTCAGTTTCATGTCGTCACCGATGTAAAAATCATCGGCTTCTCCCAAGAGGCTCCATTGCCACGTAAGCCCCTTATCATGACATTGCCCGCCGATCATAATATTGATCTGTTCGAGAAGAGAAGGCAGGGAAAAAATTTCCTGCCGCAGAACCATCCTGCCCGCTTCAATCCGGGACATGTCAAGGATATCATTGATAATGCCAAGGAGATGCTCCGCAGAAGAGCCTATTTTCTCAAGATAATCCCTGATTGTATCCGTTATTGAGGGATCGTTTAACGCAATCCTGTCCAGACCGATGATGGCATTCATCGGCGTGCGGATCTCATGGCTCATGTTAGACAGGAAAGCGGTCTTTGCCTTATTTGCCTCCTCCGCTGCCGCGAGCGCATCGCTCAAAGCCTGGCTCTGATTTAAGGTCCGGCGGGTTTCCGCGTCCACGTCGGCAAATCCCATCCCAATCTCGTGAGCGGTGCGATCCGAAGCATCTTTTGTATTATGTACGCCTGCCATGCGAAGCATCTCGTAAGACTCCTGTCCGTTGCGGCAAACCATGTACCGGAACGTGGTCAAGCGTTCTTTTTCAAGATTCTTTTTTATGGTATCCGCTTCCGTAAAATGCAGGAAAGACTCACGGTATTTTTCCAAAACATATTCATCGGCATATTTTTTTATCACCTCGGAGTATGTGAACTTTTCATCCTCCTTCAGTCCGTCGGTAAGTTCGGCATGCTCCCGGTAGCACACTCCCGTATCATCATCAAGATTGATATAGTATACGCTTCGATAGTCGGAAGACAGCGCCTCGATCATGTTCCTTGACCGGGTGTGGATGATCTGCATATATTGCTTTAAGGCGTCCTTTATCGTGTGAATCCTGTCGGACAACGCCGCAACATCATCGGCGGCACGTTCTTTGCCGTCATATGTCACAGTCTCATCCGGCATAACCTCCCGCGTAAGTTCATCAAGATCTTCGGCAACCTCGGAAATGTCGTCTGTCATTTCCTTAATCTGCCTGCGCATTCTGCTCGTGGCAAAGATAATAAGAAAAACGCCTACAATGACAGAAATCATGCTGTGCAGAATGATCTTCCCCGTCTGTCTGGCAATCTGCTCATCGAACCAGTCAGCGGAAAAATCCACTGCGACTATTCCGCTGACGTTGCCATCGGAATCAAAAACCGGACTGTAGGCACTGTAAAATCTCCCCCACGCGTCGGAATACGGTTCTTCATCTACGGCAGGGGTTCCCTTGCTTGCAGCAACAAGCGCCTCCGTGCCGACAACGGGCTCCCCAAATTCCCCGGGGTCCTCGATAGTCGGGTCAACCGTAAATGTAAACGTACCGTCGTCCGCGGCACGTATGCAATAAATATAATTCAGTTCGATATTATTCTGGAAATAGGCGAGCGTGTCATTGATCTTCTGATATTCCGGCGTCCCCTTATCTTCCTTCTTAAGTGAACCCAAAATATCGCCATCCACCATATCCGCCGCCGTATTTGAGATGTCAAGCATCCGATAATTAACCAGCTGCCGCAGGGCATTTCTGGACTCGGTGATCAATGCCGCTCCAAGAAGAAAATTCGCCGCGAGAAGCATTATGGATACTGCTATGGAAAGCCTCGCCGCCAACCCCAATCCCTTTTTCTTCATAATCCACAATCCCCCTTACGATCGATACTGCCGCCTTAAGATGCCAATTTCCGCCAAAAGCCCTTATTGCCGCAGCCTGCATGCATACCTGCCAAATTGGAAAGCATATAGCATCTGTTTGGATTGTAGCCTACATTTTGAAAAAAAGCAATCTGGAAAACCGCCCCTCGCCCTGTCCCGGAGTAATTCTGTTAACTTATAACCGCACTACCTCGTCAACCAGACAATGGAAGACTTCTCCGCAAATGATAAGGTATGCCTTGCCCTCCCGTCCCAGCGGAGAGGAAACTTCAAAACTCCTGTTTTCCAACAGGATGGAAAGCCAGTGCAGGATCGTGTAGGCACCACTGTTAAGATTTAAGATGCAAAGATCCTTCGTATCTAACGAATAAGCATTGGAAAATCCGTCCCGATCCTTTTCAACGCTCCATTCCTTTGCCGGATCATATCGCCAAATTCCGCCGATTGGAAGGATGTAAGGTCATTTCGGAAACTCGTCGTCTTAACCGATCCTTATTTCTGATACATCTTCCGCATCTTTTCCAGTTCCTCGCGGATCGTCCCGCGGATCTGTTCATCCAAGATCTCCACGATGTCCCCGTACTGCATTGCCCAACGCGTGATCATGTACGGCGAAGTCCTCACAATCACGTCATCAGATCGATCCGGTAATGGGACACGCTGGACTTGCCTGATTTATGCCCAATACAGTAATACCGGTCATGGTACGCCACAATGCGATACGGACTGATTACGTGGATATGATCATCCTTCGGCACCAGTTCGTGTTCCGCCGTGTACATATTAAAACGGAACGAAATCATGGCGAACCGGTTCATCGCATCCTGTATGATGTGGATGTTGTCGGCAGACTCCGACGCGCCCTTCCCGTATTTTTTACTC
>CAJOQZ010000017.1 GCA_905236585.1 uncultured Lachnospiraceae bacterium | reverse complement strand
GGCGCTTCCTTGGTGATCTGAATGTCGTGCGGATGGCTCTCGCGCAGCGCCGCCGCAGAGATCTTGATAAACTTCGCCCTAAGGTGCAGATCTTCGATCGTCGGGCATCCGCAGTAGCCCATGCCGGAGTGGATGCCGCCGACCAACTGGAATACCACGTCCTCAAGCATCCCCTTATAGGCGACGCGTCCTTCCACGCCTTCGGGCACTAACTTTTTCGCGCCCTCCTGGAAATAGCGGTCCTTGCTGCCGTTCTCCATAGCCGCGATCGACCCCATGCCGCGGTAAACTTTGTATTTTCTGCCCTGATACAGTTCGTACGAACCCGGCGACTCGTCGCATCCGGCAAACATGCTGCCCATCATGCAGACATTCGCCCCGGCGGCAAGCGCCTTCGTCAGATCGCCCGAATACTGGATGCCGCCGTCCGCAATCACCGGAATCCCATGCTCCCTTGCCACTTCGTAGCAGTCCATGATCGCCGTGATCTGCGGAACGCCGATACCGGCAACAATACGGGTCGTACATATCGACCCCGGTCCGATTCCGACCTTGACCGCGTCCGCGCCTGCTTCTATTAATGTCTTCGCTGCTTCGCCGGTTGCAATGTTGCCCGCGACCACCTGCAGATCGGGGTACTTCTCCTTGATCGCACGGATCGCCGTCACGATATTTTTCGAGTGGCCGTGCGCCGAATCAATTCCGACCACATCCACCGATGCATTGACTAATTCGCCGACCCGATCGAGCATATTCGACGTAATGCCGACCGCCGCGCCGCAGAGCAGACGCCCCTGGGAGTCCTTCGCCGACAGCGGGTACTTGATCTGCTTTTCAATGTCCTTGATCGTGATGAGTCCGCGCAGATATCCGTCGTCATCTACGATTGGAAGTTTCTCTTTGCGCGCCTTGCCTAAAATCGTCTTAGCCTCTTCGAGCGTGATGCCCTCTTTTGCCGTAATCAGGTTCTCGGAGGTCATCACTTCCGAAATCTTTTTCGTATAATCTTCTTCAAACTTCAAATCGCGGTTCGTGATGATGCCGACAAGTTTGCCGTTCGTCGTAATCGGCACGCCGGAGATCCGGTATTTGCTCATCAGATCATCCGCGTCCTGCAATGTATTGTCCGGCGCCAAGGAAAACGGATCGGTAATGACGCCGTTCTCGGAACGCTTTACCATATCGACCTCTTCCGCCTGCTCTTCGATCGACATATTCTTGTGGATGATGCCGATGCCGCCCTGCCGCGCCATCGCGATCGCCATGCGGTGTTCCGTGACCGTATCCATCGCCGCGCTCATCATCGGAATATTAAGCGTAATCGACTTCGTCAGTTTCGTCGTCAGATTGATCATGTTCGGCGTCACTTCCGAATACTGTGGAACTAAAAGAACGTCGTCAAACGTGATGCCTTCATTTATTATCGTTGCCATGTAAGTACCTCCGAAAAAGTGCGGTTGATAACTGTCCTGCCAATTTACTGGTACTGCGATAACAGTTTCGTCACGGATTCCGCCGACGCGTCGTACGCTTGCTTAACGGCGTCCTGATCCACTTTTGCCGCTTCCTCCGCGGACAACTGTCTGCAGAGCAGAAGGAATCTGCCATACTCATCATAACGGATGCAGGTCGAAAGGGATAAAACCTTATCATCCGCCGATACCTCGACGTCCTTATTCACCTGATACGCCTTGCCGTTCGTCGAATTCATCACGCCGTTGATATAGTTCAAAAACGTGCTGCTGTCCGAAAAATCGTTGTAATAGGCTAGAATCAACTTGTCGTCATCCCTGTATGCGCAGAAGACTTGATAGATCAATGTCTTCTCCGGCGTAAAAACGTAGACATACGGATGCGACTTGAAGAAGGAAGCATCCTCATAGTTGTGCAGCGAATGGAACATGGTTCCGTTGTTCATGTTGTGACCGTAGATCACGGTATCCCTGTCCGAATAATCCGCGCTGTTGCGCTGCTGCATATAGACGCAGCCTCCGGTAAAGTAATTGCCCTTGTAATCCTTGCGCAGATAGTAGTCGGTGTCCTTGCCCGCGCCGGCGCGAAGCACCGGATAACTCACGTCCGTTCCCGGAACATAAAGCCATGACGTAACGTCTTCGGTAACACTCGACTTCAGGGAGGCAAAATCAAGATCGTTCACCAGTTCTTCCGGCTCCTCTTCTTCCTCTTCCTCCTCTTCTACGACTTCCTCTTCCGCCTCGGGTACTTCGGCAACGGGAAGTTCCTCTTCCTTATGGAAGATTGAAGACAGCAGAACCCCCACCATGACGAGGAGGATCAGCGTCAAACCAATACATGCGCCAAGAATGATTTTTTTCTTCGTATCAAATTTCATTGCTCACTCCTTAAATGCTTTTTTACCATGTATTGTACCTCTTTTATTTGCTTTTTTCCACTAAAAAAAAGAAAAAATGTCAAGACGGGTAATTGTCACATTTAATACCAAACCTTTCGATGATACCAGATTTTACATAAAAGCCATGGAAATCAATTTTCATCCAATTTTGCCTTTGGAACAAACAAATCTTAAGTGTTCGACGGCAAGAATGCCTTAGGAACTATCACGGAGTAAGTTGAACAATTATGACGAAGTATTCGGCTTCATATACAAGGCGGTTGAATGAGGCGATACCCGCAGGGCAAACTTGCGGTTGCATCGTCGATTGAAACCAACGCAGTATATGAAGGCGAAGACAAGTCAGAATGTTCAAGTTATCCCGCGACAGTTCCTCTCCCTCACACGGAGATTGCTTGTTCTCAGCTCAAAAGTTGATTTCCGTGCAAAAAATCCTTGACATATCGATCTTTATCCCCTATCATACAAACATAAAAGAAATGTGGTTTTGTGCCGTACGGCAATGTGCCTAAGCGGGGTACTACGTTTCTTTTTTTATGTCTATTATGTCATACAAGTATTTTTTACCATCGGCATCGCATCTAATGATCATTCTGCCTTGAAAATGATTTCTCCCTGTCATGTTCCTCCTGTCGTCACAGGTTGGAAGGGAAAATCTGACAGTACACCTATACCACCCATATTTAGCATTTGCGTTATGCTTCTGTTCCGTGTTTTCTCTGAAGGTTATATTCGTGGCAATTTTAACAAGTTCCGGAATAACCTGAGTAGCATTTGCTTTTGCTTTGCCGATCGTTCCAAATGCTTTAGCGCTATATCTGCTGTTAGCATATTCATCAGGAAAATCCGTCCCTAATATAAATGACCTCATCCGTCTCGTCAATCAAATACGCTTCACCCACATACCGTTTCAAATAATCCTCTACCCCAGCCCAATCTATCCTGCGCTTGCTACTAAATATGATCGTATCAACTCTGACAACCTTCTGCCCTTTTTCATTCACTATAATATCCGACATACCCTTCTCTTTCTTTTTTCATAAATTTTGAACGTTTTATTCTAATATTTCAATTAGGTAGGAAAAACCCCAAGCCGCAAACAATCGCTATCAGCATCCCGGCAATCGTGTCGCGCAGAAAATGTACCCCCAAAAGCACACGCAGGTCGCCTAAGACATCCGACAGCACAAACAACAGGACTGCCGCAGCAAACAAGGGGCTTCGAAGAAGCGGTCCTCCCGAATAATACGCGGCGGCAAGATAGGTCATGGCGATCATGAACGCCGAGAACACGTGGCGGCTCGGGAAGGATTTCCCTTTCGTCTCCTTTGGGATCAGAGGCGTAACCGGCAGCATCTCATAGGGGCGTCTGCTGTGCAAAATGACGCGTGATACACTCACCCCTGCAAAGGATGCCGCAGGGATCGCAATATACCGGACAGCCATCCCCCCCGTGACGAACAGGTATAACAGCAGCAGCGGATATGCGGCGAAAACGACCGCCGTAATCCCCCGGTTCGCCGCAGCAAGCAGTCGCACCAGCCGCGGGCGCGACAAAAGGCGCTGGTTAAGGTTGATGTAAAAATTATCATTGATTGCTTTCATACGCATTATCTTACCAAAGCGGCGCAAAATATGCCACTCTTTGTTGGAAGGAGCAACGGAAATCCATTTTCATCTATTCTTGCCTTGGGAGCAAACCAATCTCCGTGTGAGGTTAAGGCATTTTGCCGTCGAACACGGGGATTGGTTGTTCCCAGCATAAAAGTTGATTCCATGGGCAGGATTTGCCCCACCTCAATCGTCCAGTCCGAGATCGTCCCTCGTCCGCCATCCGAAATGCAGCAGCCATACCGCAAACGCGAACAGCACCGACATCTCGAGGTGCCCCCATATGAACATGATGACGCCAGCGCATACGAACGCCGCCGATATGGAAAACATGACGCCGACGCCCACCAGCAGCACGCAGTAGAACCATTTTTTGATAATATCTCTCATCTTCGCCCTCCTTTTGTCTTCTCCGACTTATTGATGCGGGAAAGCGCAGGTTTGCTTCCCTTAATTCCATTATCGCGAAAATGAGTCCAATAAAAATACCCTGTTTCAAGACAAGGCAAGAACGCCGCTCGCCGAAAATCATATCCTGCACGGTCGGGGACAACGACCTTTGCAGAAGTTGTTCCAAGGTAAGGCAAGAACGCCGCTCGCCGAAAATCATATCCCGCACGGTCGGGAACAACGACCTTTGCAGGATATGATCTTTCGGCTCGCTGGTTTCTAGGATTTGGCGGTATGAAAATATCTTTTTTCGTATAGTATCCCATATGCAATGGATAGCGGTTGCTTGATTCTTGGAGTCATCGGCATCTATATCACACATTTTCGGAGCCGGTACGGTAATACCTGCAGGCTCTATTGTCGCCGTTTCCAGTTGGATATATTCCTCTTCTAACGGAATGGCGTCAGCCGTTGGCTCTACGATTGTAAACGGCTCTCGTGTCAGGTCAGATGCACTCGAAGACGTGTCCGCCGATGCCGTATCCGTTGACGATGGTGTTTTGGTTCCCGGTGTGGATGTTGTTTCTGTAACTGCTGCCGCCGGTGCCGCCGGGATTGTTTCATCGGTGTTGTCGGCTTCTTCGGGCACGTCTTGTTCTTCCGGCTCTTCTTGCTCTGCGGGCGCTTCCGGTTCAGGCGCGGGCGGCTGTTCCGCTTGTCCCACCCCTAAGGTCGCGGTCTGTGCCTGTTCGGTCGTATACGCAATCGTATATATGGAAAACTTCTGCGTATAGAGCCAGATTTTCTTTTCCCCGTCCGTAAAATATGTTCCGTCCCGATACGCCGCGGATGCCGGACGCGCAGACAATTTTTCAAACATCGTCACTTCTCCTCCGTGTTCGCGGATAATGAGCGGATCGTATTTTGCAGTCAAATCGCAGGTTATCTGAATCTCCATGACATCCCCTGCATCCGCGGACGCCTGTCTCGTCCATGCAGCGCCCTCCCGCCACATTACAGACATATCCAGCCATAAGAAGCCGACGGATTCTTGGGGGATTCCGTTATACTTTTGCAAAAACAGTTCGTTTGCCTTCGTTTTGATATCCTCATCCACGCCGGACGCATCCAGCGGCGTTACGGACAACTGCACGTCGGTATGTGCGATATTTTCTGCGTAGCCGGATAAAATGCCCTCGTTTTCTTCATTTCCAAATTCGACCTCCGAAACAGCCGAATCCACCTCATGATCCGCATACGTCAAAAATCCTTCGTATTCTTCATTTTGAGTTCCCTCGTCGGCGTCGACTGCGTTTTCTTCTGCGTCATCAGGGTTTACAACTTCGCCGTTTTCCTCCGCCATTACTTCACCCGCATCCTGCGGCAAATACGCAAGCGACAGGATGATGGAAAATAATATTGCCGCTGTAAGCGAAAAAAACGCTGCCGCGATCCGGTCTTTTTGTTGTGTCATGATCTGTTTTCTCTTGTTTGTCATTTCTTTCTCCTCCAAAAAGCGACCCCTCCGGAACGCCTCGTTTTGTAAGGCTTCCCGGAGGGGCTAAGTTTGTGTGTATAAATGCGTCGGTGGCTATTGTAACAAGCTGCGGACTTATTGTCAATTTTTTCGCCGATGTGTGCGCTTAAAAATCACCCAATTATCAATGCTTCCTCCTGAAAAATGCAAACGCGCCGATTCCGCTGCCCACGAGCGCTATACCGAGACATGCGAGCATCAGGAACGTTTGATCCGCGTTCGTTTGATTCTTTGGCTGGATGATTTCTTCCGTTTCCGCAGGACTGTCCGCCTCTACGGATTCCCCCTCTGCTTCGTCCGCCTCATCAGGGAGCATTTGGGATTCATCAGTATTTGTAACGGCATCGCCGTCCTCTTCGGTTCCATCGGCTTCCGGTTCGCTTGCCGATGCGCCCGCAGTGCCCGCACGGCGGCT
>CAJOQZ010000016.1 GCA_905236585.1 uncultured Lachnospiraceae bacterium | reverse complement strand
CAGGCAGGGGAGAACCCCCGTGTTATCGAAGAGAAGTTGAAGACATTCCTCTCGCCGGGCGATCGCGAAGCGGTTAGTTCGGACAGCGGAGGTGAATAATGGCTAAGAAAAAAGAAGATCCGCCACCAGCCGGATCGCCGGCGTGGATGGCGACATTCTCCGACTTGATGAATCTGCTTTTATGCTTCTTCGTGTTGCTTTTTTCCATGTCCTCTGTAGACGCGGCGAAGTATGATATGGTTGTGAACTCGCTGAATGCGGCGTTTTCCATATTAAATTCAGGCGGATCGTCCATGACGGAAGGCGCGTTGATCTCTTCCGGGATCAGCCAGATGCCGGATTTTTCCAATTATTTTGGAAATACCTTATCCAAGGGGCAGGGCGACGCGCAAGTTTCCGGAGACGAAGCGAATACCGGACAGACCGGCGTAGACAGGAATATCGAAAAGGCAGGCACAACATACGAACAGGGAGAGATTTCCACGCAGGGGACGACTTCCGGCAACGCCGCAGTGTCCGAAGCGGATGCGGTAGAGTACTATGAGCAGCGGGAATTGGAAGAAAGCGAGGAAATGGCGCAGACCATTGAGCAGCTTGCCGCGCAGTACGGCATACAGGATCTGTTAGAGATTGATTTTAACGGGCAGTATGTGAGGATTACCTTAAGCGGGGCGCTGTTGTTCGATCCGGGTTCCGCACAGCTCAATCCCGATGCGCTGCCGCTGATTGACAAGTTGTCCAAGATCATCAATATTTATGACAACAGCATCATTGAGATCGAGGGACATACGGACAATGTGCCGATGCGTTCGCAGCAATATGAGAACAACGATGTGCTATCCATGTACCGGGCGCTTTATGTAGCGGATTATCTCCGGGGCATCACGACGGTCAATCCGGCGAACATCGTATCGGCGGGGCGCGGCGACTATGTGCCGATCGCGGACAATTCCACGCCGGAAGGGCGGGCAAGGAACCGCCGGGTGGAGATTAAGATTTATAACGAACTTAATTCACAGGAAGCCGTTACGGACGGCACGGAAAGCAACGCGGATATGCTTGAGGCAACCGGGGCAGCCGCAGATGTTACGCAGGATGCGGGGATGACGGATGTGGTTTCCGAAGAAGAAGGACTGACGGAGCAATAACTCATGAAGAAAAGTTTTTTAACCATTCTTACATTTGCAATTTGTCTCGCGAATTTGGTGCTGACAATTATTCTAACGATAAATGTCGTACCGCAGTCGAAGAACGCGAACGAACTCATTACAAAAGTTTGCGAGGCGATCGAACTTGATATTGCCTCATCTGACGCAGACGAATCGTCGATTCCTGTGGATCAGATCGAGTTTTACGAGTTGATTCCGTCCGATTCGACGATCACGGTGAATTTGGCAAAAGGCAGCGACGGCGGGGCGCATTATGCGGTCTTGGCGGTTACGCTTTCCGAGAACACGGCAAGCAGCGCATATGAGACTTACGGTGCAAATATGGATGCGTATTCGTCTAAGATGAAGTCGATCGTTACTTCCACGGTGTCCTCGTTTACGTTGGATGAACTGCAGGGCGATCAGTTAAAGGTACAGACGGCGATCAAAGATAAACTGAACAGTATGTTCGGTGCAAGCAACTTTATCGTTGCGGTGGATTTCCCGACGGCGACCTACCAGTAATGGGTGGTGAATATCTTTGAGTGATGTTTTATCGCAAAATGAAATTGACAACCTCTTAAAAGCGTTATCAAGCGGTGAGGTTGATGCCGACGATCTGAAAAAGGGCGCCGAGGTACAGGTCAAGGAATATGACTTTGCCAGACCGTCCAAGTTCTCCAAGGAGCATCTTCGTACCTTAGAGATTATTTTTGAACATTATGGACGGCTTCTGTCGTCGAATTTGCCGTTGTATCTTCGCAAGAATATACAGGTTGAGGTCATGAACTCCGAGGCGGTTACCTATATGGAGTTTTCTAATGCCTTGTCAAATCCTGTACTTCTTGGTATTATAGATTTTGACCCCTTAAAAGGGGGAATCATCATGGAGATGGCGACGAAACTGGGATATACCATCGTCGACCGCATGCTCGGAGGAGAGGGAGAGCCGTTAGAGAAGATCCGGGACTTCTCGGAGATAGAACTTTTGATTATCGAGCGGGTCATGAATTCTTGCGTCGAACTTCTTCGGGAACCTTGGGCGAACGTGTTGGACGTCCATCCCCGGCTCGAACGGATTGAGACGAACCCGCAGTTTGCGCAGATCATCTCCCCGACCGAAATGATCGCGATCGTTACGATCAATGTATCCATCGGCGATGTGGAGGGGATGATCAATATCTGTCTTCCGTATCTGACGTTGGAGCCTGTTATGGACAAGTTGAATACCAAATTCTGGTATTCGAACATGCAGGATTCGGATAACGAAGTATATACGGAAGAGATCGAGGCTTTGATTACCAAGGCGAATGT
>CAJOQZ010000015.1 GCA_905236585.1 uncultured Lachnospiraceae bacterium | reverse complement strand
GTAGGGGGAAAATTTGTTTCTTATAAATCTGAAAAACTGACGGATGAGTTGGCGCAGGCACAAAAGGCGATCACGATTCTGGGCGGCACAGTGGGAGAACAGGTTGCTTTTACTTTGCCGGATTCTGATATCTATCGCAATTTGTTCATCGTAGAAAAAAGTAAGGAAACACCGAAGAAATATCCGAGAAAAGCGGGATTGCCGAAAAACAAACCGATCGGTGGAAAGTGAGGTGCAGACCATGGAACAGAGGACAGAGCATATGGATGAGCAGTTGACGGAACAGAAGACTAAGCGTGAGGCCAGACGGATGACAGAGCAGGCAGCGGATCATAGGACGGAACAGACGGCCGGATTTTCAGTATATGAAGAATTGCATATGACGCTGCGCGATCTGATCAACCAGAAGAAAGAGATTGAGAAACAGATCGAGCAAAATAATCTGCAGATCCATGAAGCGGAATGTTTCACCGAGGAAATTCTCAGCAAGGATGAGGAAGATTTTACGGTGTTTTCACCGAGAAAATATGAAGAGATTTACCGTGATGAGCTCGATGCATCGAATATGAGAAAGAGAAATTACGAGCATATCAATCGGGAGTTGTCAGCGGAAAAGGAAAAGCTGGAGAAAATGATTTTTCTTCTGGATGCGGTGTCTACGGACTGGAAAGCAAAATCCGGAGATGCGAAGCAGGAGGAAGAGGTACGCTCACAGGAGGAGGCAGCGGCGCAGGTAAACAAGGAGATCCTCTTGCAGGCGCAGGAGCGGGAATATCAAAGACTTACCTCTATCATGAATGACAACCTGTTGCAGAAGCTTTATTTTGCAACGCATAAAATTGAAGTGGGATCGAAATTTATCGGTCAGGACACGATGAGGGCCAGACAGGAATTTGGATCGGTCAAAAATCAGATACAGGACTCCATTACAGAGATCCGCAGCTTGATTTATCAAATCTGTCCGTTGGATATGGAACATCTTCATTTGAAGCAGACTTTGGAGAAAATGCTCTCTGAGTTCAACAGACGTGGTCAGTATGATCTCTCTTATCGGATTGATATGCCGGAGCAGGTGGATGCTTCCATTCAGGTTACCGTATATCGCCTGATTCAGGAATGTTTTGTCAACATCAAAAAACATGCGGAAGCGAAGAAGGTACGGTTTCAGTGTTTGAAAAACGAGGATCGCATAGAGATCGTGGTTGAGGACGACGGAAAAGGGTTTGATCCGGATCAGATTGATGCAAAGTGCAATGGGATCGCGATGATGAAAGGGAGAGTATTCCTCTTAGACGGGACGATGGAGATTCTGTCCGCAAAAGAGGAGGGGACGAAGATCCGTATCGAGATTCCGCAGAGGCGGAAGACGCTGTGAAGGGCTAAAACGGGACAAATTCGACAACAGACATATGTGTCTACATAAGAAAACACGGCATTTCTCACTTTGTGTCGTGTAAAAAACTGCTGTGATCATATATCCTGATGATGAAAGGAGGACTCCTTATGGATCAGAGTAAAATAGGAGCATTCTTAAAAGAACTTCGTAAGGAGAAGGGGATTACACAGGAACAGATGGCTGACGAACTGGGCGTATCCGGCAGAACCATATCCCGATGGGAGACCGGCAGCAATATGCCGGATATCAGTTTGTTGGTTGAGATCGCCGAGTTCTTTGATGTAAGTATCCCTGAAATCATCAAAGGAGAAAGGAAAAGTGAGAATATGAGAGAAGAGGTAAAAGAGGTTGCTGAAACAATGTCGGATTATGCCACTGTAGAAAAGAAAAGGTTGATTAAGAGTATGAGAAATCTCAGTATGAATGGTTTCCTTGCTCTGCTGATCCACTTGGTGCTTGAGGAAACAGGTGTTTATGACAGAAACATTTTGTTCCGGTGTTTATATGGGATCAGTGAAACATTAATCTATGTGACAGTGTTGATGTTCCCTTTGTATACAACAGGATTGTTAAGTAAAATCAGGGTAAGAAGTACAAATCCGAAATTCAACAGTATCCCGGGGCCTGTGCTAAAAGTGCTAGGGTTTATTGCGGCATTTGTAATTGCGGTCGTGATAAAAATTTTGCTGTTAAAGATATTTGGATAATCGGAGTTTTGTGGGAAAGGATAGAAGCCGAGTGCAATGACGTACATGGAAAAGAACAACGAATTACAGCAAAGACTGGAATTATTTCCGGATAAGTTTGTGAGTGTCAAAAATTCGATCATGTATAGAAATGGATACTGGTATCCATTGGAGACAAAATATCCGCCGGAATACAAGACCGCAGTTTATGATCTGGATTCCATATACAGGAATAAACAGATTGATATGCTTAAAGAAGTGTTTGAGACTGCTGGGATTGGCAAGGTGAAAGGTTTTCATCCGTTTTGGAATGAGGGTCAGCCAACATGGAGAGATATTCCCGATATAAAGACCTTTTTATATGAAAGGGATGAGCATGGTTTATGTTTTAACTGGATATCTGAGGAATACTATTACGATGAAAGCGAAGAATGGATAGTGTATGTTTCGCATGAGGCAACTATAACATTTTGCGGGGAGAGTCTGGCGGTTATAGCCGATGAAATAATCCCCAAGGAATTTAAATATTTATGAGGATTATTTTTAGATGGGGTCGATAACTTCTAGTTTGTTGATTAGAAACACTTTTCAATACGATCTGTGATTTTTCTATTGGTATTTGTAATTGGAGCCGCCATAACCCGTAAGCAGTTAAGTGACATCAGTAACTGGTGGACAATCGTTGCTACTATCGCGAATATTGTTACAATCGCCGTACTTGTCCTTTCTGCTAAGAAGAATGGTATGATATCCCCCATTCCAAAACAGTTGGCTGTAATAAATTTTCTTTTTCTTCCGATCACTACTGCTTTTGCAGAAGACGGGTTGTATCTGGGATGTGGAGTAAATGCGATAGAGAATAAAGCAGCTGCTATCGTAATACCAGCGCTCTTTTACGCGCTGCAGCATTGTTTTATACCAACACTTTTTGACATGAGATATATTGTATACAGATTTCTATCTTTTTTACCATTAACATTTATTTTGTGCGGGTATTATTATAAAAAGCGGGATCCGATACCTGTGATGATCGGACATGCTCTTATCGATATGATGACAGTGTCATGGGTGCTCGCATCCTCCATGATTCCTGGCTTTTATGAAATATTGTTAAATATATAACAAAATTATATGACCGTTTCATTCGGATTGTAGGTATACGTAATGAAGATATTTGAGATAACGGAAAATAAAAAAAGCTACCTTGCTTTATTGTTGTTGGCAGACGAGCAGGAGGATATGATAGACCGCTATATTGACGATGGGAGGATGTATGTGTTGGATGATGATGGAGTCAAATGCGTGTGCGTTGTAACCGACGAAGGGAATGGTATTCTGGAGATCAAGAATATTGCAACAGCTCCGGACGCCCAGAGAAAAGGCTATGCAAAAACCATGATTGATTTTATTATCCAAAACTACAGAGATCAGTTTCACGTTTTACAAGTAGGAACAGGTGATAGTCCTTTGACAATACCATTTTATGAAAAATGTGGATTTGTGCGATCGCATATTGTACCTAATTTTTTTACAGACAATTACGACCACCCAATCTATGAATGCGGCGTTCGGTTGGTTGATATGATTTATTTACAGAGGAAGTTGTAAACTTGAAATTCTGAGGAGAGAACAATGACGCGATGGGGTTCCATATAT
>CAJOQZ010000014.1 GCA_905236585.1 uncultured Lachnospiraceae bacterium | reverse complement strand
TGATACGGTCCGTAGTTATTGGACGTATTCGTGATGTTCGCCGGAAAGCGGTAGGTGTCCATATATGCCTTGACGAGCATATCAGAACCCGCCTTGCTGGCAGAATACGGGCTGTGCGGGGAATATGGCGTCGTCTCATAAAAATAACTTTCTCCGTCGTCCGGCAGCGACCCGTAAACCTCATCCGTTGAAACATGAAGAAATTTTTTGCCCTCCTTAAATGTACCGTCGGGATTCTCCCAAGCCGCCTTGGCGACATTCAGCATAACTGCCGTTCCCAAAACATTCGTATGTACGAAGACCTCGGGATTGCGAATGGAACGATCCACATGGCTTTCTGCCGCAAAGTGGACAACCCGGTCGATATCGTTTTCGGCAAAGATTTTTTCCATTGCTTCCTTATCGGTAATGTCCGCTTTGATAAACGTATAGTTGTCACGGTCTATAATATCTTCTAAATTTTCCAAATTCCCCGCGTATGTTAAAGCGTCCACATTGATGATGCGGATCGCATTGTCATACTTGCGAAACATATAGTGTATATAATTGGAGCCTATAAAACCCGCGCCGCCAGTTACCAAATAAGTTCTCATGATTTCCCTCCGTTATATTTTGTTATTCTGAAAATATTCATTTATCGCTTCATGCCAGTCCGCCATACGGTAATCGCTCGTAAGCCGAAGCATGTAGTTGTCAAGAATAGAAAATGCCGGTCGGTCCGCCGACTGCGGATTCATATCCTTATATTCTTTGCTTGTCACATGATTTACTTTTGTATTCCTGCCCACCAGCCGAAATATCTCTTCCGCAAAATCCGCCCAGTTCGTACTTCCCTCGCAGGTGGCATGAAACAGCCCGTAGTTGTCCGAAGACTCCAGAAAACGGATCGTTCGCGCCAGCTCAACCGCTGAAGTCGGAGAGCCGAACTGATCCCCTACAACATTTATCTGTGCATGATTTTCGGAAATCGCAAGCATAGTCTTCACAAAATTCCGCCCGTCGCCATAGAGCCACGCAGTACGAAGGATAAACCATCTGCTCCCGAACTGCTCCACAAACTTCTCCCCCGCGTATTTGGTGCGACCATAAGTGCTGATAGGCCCCGGCTTATCAAATTCCGTAAGCGGCGAAGGACTGCTTCCCGGAAAGACATAATCCGTGCTGATATGAATCATCTTCGCCCCGATCTCCGTGGCGGCGACCGTCAGGTTTTTCGGTCCAATCGCGTTGGCACGGTAAGCCGCATCCGGGTCGCTTTCACAGACGTCTACGTTTGTTGCCGCAGCACAGTTAATGATGACGGAAGGCTTTTTTTCCCTGACAAACGTCATCACTTCATCTACGCGGGTGATGTCTAATTTTGCCACGCCCTCCTGTTGTGCGACATCCGTAAGGATAAAATCTACCGCATCGCCGTACTCCTGTCTTATCGCACGTCCCAACTGTCCGTTGCATCCCGTCACTAAGATTTTTTTCATGCTTCCTCTCTTTCGCATCTATTATTTAGAAAAATCTAATTCTATATTCTAACGCATCTAAAATCGTTTGTCTATTCGATTGCTTTCGGATTTCGAAAAACAATTTTCATTCCATATCGCTTTGAGAACAAATGTTCGTTCTCAATATAGAAGTTGATTTCCATGATTCGGACTTTGTAAAAACAACCCGTTTTTCCATAAAGTAAAAGGAAAAACGGGCTGTCCCGAATTAATATTTATTTCTGTTTTTGACTAATCACGAAAAGACCGCCATACAGCCACATCCGCTTTGCGATTTATCCGATCTGCTTCGCTACTTCCGCTGCGAAGTCTTCTTCTTTCTTCTCAAGTCCCTCGCCTGTCTCAAAACGAACAAACTCGGTGATCTTCACATTGCCGCCAACTTCCTTGCCAACCGCTTCCAAATACTTCGCTACGGACTGCTTGCCGTCTTCCGCCTTGACATAGACCTGATCCAGGAGACAAATTTCCTTCATCTGCTTATTGATACGTCCCTTGATCATGCCCTCTTTTACTTTATCCGGCTTCGCCGCTTCCTTCGGATCATTCTCGATCTGCGCACGGATGATCTCCGTCTCATGATCGATATAAGACTGCTCGATATCGCTGTCCGCAATATACTTCGGATTCAGTGCCGCAATCTGCATTGCGATGTTCGAAAGAGCCTCTTTGACCGTTGCATTCGAACCATCCGCCTCGGCTTTCACCAATACCGCGATGCGTCCGCCGCCATGAATATAGGACACCAAAGCGCCGCCATCCGCGGAAACCTTCTTAAACCGGCGGATGGAAAGATTCTCGCCAATCGTTGCAATCTTATCAACCAACGCTTCCTTTACCGTCTTGCCGCCGTCTTCAATCCATGCCTCACCAAGAAATGCATCCATATCCGAAGCGCCTGTCTGTACCGCCTGTTTTGCAACGGATGCAACGAACTTCTTGAACTCGTCATTCTTCGCTACGAAGTCCGTCTCAGAATTAACTTCCACTACCGCCGCGGTATCGCCGTCGATAATTACGTCACACAATCCCTCCGCCGCGATCCTGTCCGCCTTCTTCTCCGCTTTCATCTGACCGTTCTTACGCAGAAATTCAATCGCCTCATCCATGTTGCCGTCTGTCTCAGTCAACGCTTTTTTACAATCCATCATTCCCGCGCCGGTCTTCTCACGCAGGTCTTTTACCATTGCTGCTGTAATAGCCATTTATTTATCCTCCGTATTTATTCCCAGTAAGATTGATTATTGAACTTCCTCAGTGCTTTCAGCCTCCGTCGGCTGTACATCCAGTGCTTCCGCTCCCTGATTCGCCTCGATCACGGCATCCGCCATCTTAGATACGATAAGTTTTACCGCACGGATCGCGTCATCATTGCCCGGAATAATGTAATCCAGCTCATCCGGATCACAGTTCGTGTCCGCAATACCGATAATCGTAAGTCCCAGCGTCTGCGCTTCCTGAATGCAGATATGCTCTTTCTTCGGATCTACAACAAATACCGCATCCGGCAGTTTTTTCATTTCTTTGATTCCGCCTAAGTTACGGGTCAATTTGTCTTTTTCCTTATTCAGCGCGGTCACTTCTTTTTTCGGCAGCACATCAAATGTGCCATCCGCTTCCATTTTCTCGATCTTCTTCAACCGTTCGATTCTGGAACGGATTGTCTTGAAGTTCGTAAGCATTCCGCCCAGCCAACGCTCATTGACATAATACATGCCGCAACGATTCGCTTCGATCTGAACATTCTCCTGTGCCTGCTTCTTCGTTCCTACAAAAAGGATCGTTCCGCCCTGGCTTACGATATCGAAAATCGCGTTATACGCTTCGTCAACCATGCCGACCGTCTTCTGCAGGTCAATAATGTGGATTCCGTTGCGCTCCGTATAAATGTACGGTGCCATTTTCGGATTCCATCTTCTGGTCTGATGTCCAAAATGAACGCCTGCTTCTAATAATTGTTTCATGGAAATTACACTCATAATATCCTCCTTTTGGTTTTGCTTCCATGCGGTTCGCCTTGAACGCCGACCGATACGTCCACCGGCACCAGACGCGCAATCCCCGCATGTGTGTATTTTTCCTAAACGCCCGGTACGTCTCATTTACGCCGCACCGCACGACATTATAGCATGAACAGCGGCTTTAAGTCAATAAGAAAAGACAGCCCCTTTTTCAAAAAAGAAACTGTCTATCTTCATCAACCGTATGAACAAAAGATTCCTCTTGCAAGAAGCCTTTCTTAGAACAGGTTCATTTCACCCTGCTCCGTGCCATTAACAACATAATAAACTTTATTCTCAACAGCCTTGATATATACCTCAATCTTCTTCACAGCAACGCGCTTATGCGTTTCTTTGAAGTTCGCCGTAGCCTGCGCCACAACATCATCAAACGTCTTGGAATTGCCGTAGTTGTCCTGAATGAACGCAGACTTAACAACATCTTTCTTCGCCGCAGCCGCCGGTTTCTTCGCTGCCGGCTTCTTTGCTTCTGTCTCTTTCTTCGCTGCCGGCTTCTTCGCCGCCGGCTTCTTTGCTGCTGCCGCCGCTGCCGGTTTCTTCTCCGCCGCCGCTGCCGTCGGCTTCTTTTCTGCTGGTTTTGCCTGAACTGCCGTCTCTGCCGCTGCCAACTCTTTTGCCGCTACAGAAACGTCTGATGTCTTTGCGGTTTTCTTATCTGCCATGATAGTTTCTCCTCCCGACTGCCCCCTTCTGCTCGGACAGTTCTCACAAATTAACTCGTCGGTAAAATATTATACTCCATTGTTTCTAAAAATCTATATACGTTTTTCATAGTTTCGACGCGTCACAGACACCATATTTTTAGCAAAATACACAACGCGACGTCCTACGCCGCACTTCGGCGGCAAAGCATCATCCATCATCTTCCGTAGGAAAGGTACATATCCAGCGTGGAAAAAAAAGAATCCGTCGTAACGTTTCCCGTCGTGTCAAAGGCAATCGTATTGAGATTGTTATCATAAAAAGCAGAATAATAATTCTCGCCCTGTGAACCGATAATATCCTCGATCGCCTGTTCCTTTCTCGCGCTTACGATCGACTCCTTGTTCTCTTCAGATTTGGTCTTGTTATATTTGTTAATACAGTAGATAAAATAATATCCTTCGTCCGTTTCAATCCGCCCCGAGCAGGAATCGTTGTCTAATGAAAAAGCAATCTGCTCCACCTTCTCATCATATGTCCCGCGCCCGAAGGATACCTGTCCTTTTTTCCCTTGGCTGTATGACGCGCATAAACGATCAAACTCCTCATCATTGGCTATCGCCTTTTCCACGATATCCGCCGTTTCCTCATCCTCCGTAAAAAGCACATACGCGTCCATCACACGCGCCTCATCCTCGCTGATTTCCTCGTCGATCGAATCCATCAATCCGAAATAGACTTTCTCCGCGATCGCGTAGCGCCGGTAGTATTCTTCGATATCCCGTTTCGAAACCTGCAAATAATCAATCTCATCTTTTGACAGCGAATCAAAATATGCCTCTGCCGCCGTCTCGACCTGCGTTTCTTCCTTGTCCGTCAAACGGATATCCTGATCCTTCGCGTAGAGGTTCATGGAATACACACGGGCAAGGTGCTGTACCGAAAGCATGCGGATGCTCTCCTCCATACTCGTCACGTCAAAATCGCCGTTCCACAGATCCGTTTCACCGATCGAACCATACAGATTCTTGTAATTGGCAAGATATATGCGCACCTCTTTCGGCATGCACTGCATCCGCCCCATGGAAAACACACAAAACATGCCGCCGCCCGCGGTAATGACCGGCGTCCTGCCGTCTATCGAACAGCCCGGCAGAATAAGCGATACGATAAGAATCGCCGTACACCATCCGACCTTGCGCATTTTTATCCTTCCACGACAAGATATCTGCCGTCCGCAAGCGGGAATACTTCCTCGAGCCGGACGAGATCATCATCCTCAATATCGCTGATGTCGCACTCCTCCTCAAGATACTCCCTCAGCTCATCCTTGTCCGCGCAGACATAAGCACACACATCTTCCAAAAAACTCTCCGCTTCCTCTTCCGTTTCGGCAACGATTTCGGGAAGCAGTTTTAATTGATTTTTCAAAAACGCATCCACGCATAACTTATCGTACTGCATAAAACTTCTTCGTCCTTTCGTATGATTCTTCTTATTCCTGTAAAGGGAATCTTAAACGGCTGCTTTTCGCTCCCGGAACAATTCTGATTCCCTGTGCAGTTATTTCGCACCTACTATACTACGAACCTCTCCAAATGTAAAGGAATATAATATGCGCTCTTTTACCGGCAGTTCATACCGTCGCTCGATCGCATCCTGATACAGCGCCAACTGCTTTTCATAACGCACTAAAAGTTCCTCCGGCGAGTCAACATGATCGGTTTTATAATCCATCAGGACGATTCCGTCATCTTCGATAAAAAACACGTCGATGATCCCCTGCACCAGAATCAGTTCGTCCTCATCGGCATCTGCATCATCAAAAAACTCCCCCGGATTTCCTCCGCAGACAAACGCCTTCTCCTTATACAGCCGACCGCTCTTTGCCGCCATATGCATCCGCTTTGCCAGATCGCTCTGCAAAAAGGCTTTGATCCGACTGCCCGACAGCAGCCGCACCTGATCCTCTGTCAAAAGACCTGCCTTAGTCATCCGTTTTTTTTCATCCTCATAGGCATCCGCGTAATCATCCCGCGCGAAATCAAAACATTCCATAAAACGGTGAACCGCCGTTCCCCGAAGGGCGCCCTGAAACGTTTCCTGTTTTCCACGGATAAACTCCGGCACAATGCTTCTTTTCTCCTCCGTCTCAAATACATTTACCGTTACCTCATTTGCAAAAATCTCGTCGATTACCTTATGCTTGATTTCCGAAACGGAGTATTTGGTTTTATAGATGCTTCGCTTGTGCGGATATATAAACTGCATATTTCTTTTTTTCTTGGCAACCGCCTCCGGCGGAATGCTTTCCACGCCAAGTAGCAGTTCCTGCTTCCGATCGCTTCGCTCGATCTCCTCCGCCAGCAATTCCACAACAAGATCTTCGCTGTTATAAACCAAAAAAGAAATGTGGCGATTCTGCGGCAAAACCACCGGCAGCAAAAGATCCAGATAATGCCGCGCCGATAAACGTGCGCCAAGATCCAATGCCCCGTCTGCGTCCGCCATCTTTTGTAACTCTTTTTTTACATCCTTAATGACGCCGCTTAAAATCAGTTTCTCTTTTGCCCGCGTCATGGCGACATAGAGAATCCGCAGTTCTTCGCCCCGTTCTTCAAGACGGTTCATGCGGTTTATAAAACTTTTATACACACAACGGCTCTTCGTCCGGCGTATTATATCAACAAGATCCATTCCCACGCCGTACCTCTCATGTACGGCAGTCGCAGCCGTGGAGTTATTAAACCGCTTCCCCAAACCTGCCACAATGACGATCGGAAATTCGAGTCCCTTGCTTTTATGAATCGTCATTACCGTCACCGCATCGTCATTTTCCGATACGGTTTGCGCAGTACCGAAATCCTGCTCATAACTTTTCAACCGCTCAATATAACGCACAAAATAGAACAATCCCCGAAACGACGTTTTTTCATATGTAATCGCCAAGTCGATCAGTTTCAGAAGATTCGCCCGCCGCCCGTCGCCGCCGGGCATTGCCGTCACATAGGACAGGTAGCCGGTCTCTTTTAAGACGCCCTCCAAAATCTCCGCAATCGACGTATCAAAAAGCCGTCCTCTCCAATACGTCAGAAAAGAGATAAACTTTACAACTTTCTCCTCCTTTTCATGCTCTTTTGCGTATGCGAAAAACGCCTCAAAAAAACTCCCTCCCGTCTTCCCCCGGATCAGCAGCAGTTCTTCATTGCTAAATCCAAACATCGGCGAAAACAGTACGGATGCCAACGGAATATCATCACATGGGTTATTAAGAACCGACAAAAGGGAGAGCACCGTCTCCACTTCGACCGTGTTAAAATATCCGGTGCTGCTTGCCATATGCGCCGCAATATCATACTTCGCAAATGTATCGACGAAAATACCGCCATTTTTGTTCGCACTCCGGTGAAGCACCGCGATATCGGAAAGATGCACCCGCCGCAGCCGCCCGGTCTTAGCATCCGTAACATATCCTTCGGATAAGATCTTTCGGATGCGCAGGGCGATCATGGTCGCCTCCCGTTCGTCGTCGCTTTCCATTCCCGCTTCGGCATCGTCATCTTGTGCGTCCGCAAGGAGCAGTTCCGCCGTAAAAGATGCCGGATCTGCGTTGGGATAATCCGCCGCAGCGCATTTTAACGACGCCGCTTCGTCGTATTCCACACCGCCGCAGTCCGCATGCATGACTGCCGCAAACACATTGTTGACCGCATCCGTTACCTCGCTTCTGCTGCGGAAATTCCGATCCAGATCAATCCGCACATGCTCATCGTTCTCTTCGGAATACATCCGGTACTTTTCCGTAAAAATCTCGGGCTGTGCCTGCCGGAAACGATAGATGCTCTGCTTCACATCCCCGACCATGAAATAATTATGCGTCCCCTCTTCCTCGCGTGTAACCGCCCTAAGGATCATTTCCTGCAAATAGTTCGTATCCTGATACTCGTCGACCATGACCTCGGAAAAATACTGCGACAGCGCCTTTGCGCTTTTCGTCCGCTTTTTCGTATTTTTATCAATCAGAATATCCAGTGCAAAATGCTCCAGATCGGAGAAATCCATAACATTTCTATCCCGCTTTTTCTCTGCGAATCGGGCGTGAAACTCTTTGGTAAGCGCCACAAGCGCCTTGACGCGCGGCGCATTCTTTTGCATTTCGTCGAACAGTTCTTCCGCAGTTTTATAGAACAGATCATCCCGAAGTTTCTCCGTATCCGTCTTGATTCTGGTACGGCGTTCCTTATATCTTTCCCGCACCGCCAAATCCTCGCCCGGCGCTTTTTTCGCCGCCAGCCGCGCAAACTGCATGCCGCAGAACCTCTGCTGTAATTCCCTGTAATCCCGTGCCGCCGCAAGAGAGTCCAGTAGTTCTACATCACAGACAAGCGTCTGCTCATACGGATGTCCTTCCACTTCGGCAAGGAGATTTTTTGCCGCATTACGGTATTCCGTAAGCAGCCTCTTTGCCTGTTCATACAACGCCTCCACCCATCCGTATTCCATCAGTTCTTCCACCGAAGCCGCTTCATACACACCGGTTAATTCATCCAGCCACTCGTCCGTCCACGGGTGCGCCGTCGCTTTTGAGTATAAGGACAGAATCATGTCCTCGATTGCCGTATCCTTATCACGTTTTGCAAAACTATCCGCAAATGAAAGAAACGATTCGTCTCCTTTTGCGTACGCATCCTCCAACACCTCCTCAAGCACTTCGTGGGACAACAACAGAAGTTCGCCCTCGTCCGCAATCCTCATATTCGGATCGATCGCAATCTCATGGAAATAGTTCTTGATCACATACTGGCAGAACCCGTCGATCGTCGATATCTGCGCATGAAAAACCAGCATGGTCTGTGCGGCGATCCGTTTATCCTCGGGGTGTTGTTCTGCCGCTTTGCTAAGCCTGCGGTATATCCGCTCCTTCATTTCCTTTGCTGCGGCACGCGTAAACGTAACGACCAGAATCCGGTCGATATCGACCGGAGGATCGCCCTGCAGTACGGATCTGATGATCCGTTCGACAAGCACCGTCGTTTTCCCGCTTCCCGCTGCCGCCGCGACCAGAATGTCTTTATGCCTCGTATCAATAACAGCCTGTTGCTGTACTGTAAATGCCATGCTTATTCTTCCTCTTTGATGCAGGTTGTGACTACGCACATTTCTTCTTCCCATTGACGAAACGCCAGCCGGGGATATAAATTCTTATTCCCCATATACGCCGCATAATCATAAGCGCTCAACACCTCATCAAGCGGCAGTTCCAGCGCTTTGCAGATGGCTTCCTTAAATGTCCAGATCAAAAAAAACATGCGTTCTTTTTCCGATACGGTTGGAACAGATCCTTGCGCAGACGGCATCTGTTTTGCAGCCGCACCGCAAATCAGCTGTTTTTCTCCACTCGTAAAAAAACGACTGCCCATCAAGTTATCAATATACGACGTCTTTCGCTGCCCGAATGCTTCCACGTCAATGCCGACCGGCAAATCCGAAAACGCAGCCGCCACATAGGGATAGGAATGAGATACGGAAAAAAACAGCGGCACTTCTCCTGCCGTCTTAAGATATAGCGGCTTTCCGATTTTGCTGCGGTAAATTTTTCCCCCATAGCCGTTTTTATGCAGCCAGTCTTCAACCAAAAAACCCGCCGCGATCCGCTCCGCCCTTGTCTTTTCGATTTTTGCCTGATCGACATAGGCGCGGCGTTCATCAGAAAGGGTGACGTACATGGATTCTACGTCACCCTCCGTTAAATTTGATAAATCAAGATAATGATAATAAAACAACATGCTTACAGGTTCTTTAAGGATTGCAGCAGCGAAGGAACCATCTGCTTTTTCCGCGACACCACGCCCGGCAGAACCGCCGTCGTTTCCCCCGTCATACGACTCTCCCCGAAAGCCCCGGCAAGTACCGTGCCGGAGTCCTTGCCCGTGCAGATCACTTCGGATCTCTGTTCGAGGATGTTCGTCAGCATGACAAAAAGCATATCAATCCCCTTGGAATGCATTGCCTCGTTAATCACTTTTTCCAATTGCTCTTTGATCTTATTTAACTGATTCTCCGACACCGCGGATATCTGGGATACCCCAAATTCCAATTCGCCGGACGGGAATATCTTAAAGTCCGTAAAGAGGATTTCTTCCGGCGTTTTGTCGCCAAATTCGCTTCCTGCTTCGAACATTTTCATCGCGTGGTCTTCGATATCGACGCCCGCAATCTGCGCCAGTTCCCTGCCTGCCTGTACATCGACCGGCGTGCAGGTCGGCGAACGGAACATCAGCGTATCGGAAAGAATTGCAGAAAGCATCAGCCCCGCCATCTGCGGCGTGATCTCGACGCCTTTTTCCCGATACATATGATAAATGATCGTATTCGAGCAGCCAAGCGGCTGATTCCTGAAGAAAACCGGCAGATTCGTCTGATGTGCGCCGATGCGGTGATGATCGATGATCTCTAATACTTCGGCTCCCTCAATTCCGTCAACCGCCTGTGAGAACTCATTATGATCGACCATAATGATTTTCTTCGTATTCATCTCAAGCATATGCCGACGGGAGAACATGCCGACGTAATTGTTGTTATGATCTAAAATCGGGAATGCACGGTGCCGCACTTTTGCCAGCGTGTCCGTAATGTCCTCGAT
>CAJOQZ010000013.1 GCA_905236585.1 uncultured Lachnospiraceae bacterium | reverse complement strand
GGCTAAAAGAGGAAGCGGCGAGCGAAAGCGTCGCAAATCTGATCCGGGACGTCCTCGATCTGACCGGATATAAGAGCGAACTCGAATTGGAGGGGACGGACGAAGCGGCGACGCGGATCGAAAACCTCGACGAACTGTATACCAAGGCGGTCAGTTTCGAAATGGAGACGGCGGAGCCGACACTTTCAAAATTTTTGGAGAACGTTGCGTTGATCGCGGATATCGACCGGCTCGACGACGAGGAGGACTATGTGGTCTTGATGACGCTTCACTCGGCGAAGGGCTTGGAGTTTGACGACGTATATCTTGCCGGAATGGAGGACGGGCTGTTTCCAAGTTTTATGTCGATCACCTCGGAAAACGGAAGTGACGAAGTCGAGGAGGAACGCCGCCTCTGTTACGTCGGGATCACCCGTGCGAAGAAGCATCTGACGATGACGAGCGCAAAGGCGCGGATGGTGCGGGGCGAAACGCAGTATGCGGCGGTTTCCCGTTTTGTAAAGGAAATCCCGAAGAGCCTCGTCGCCGGGGAAATGTACGAGTCCCACCATACGGGCGAGGGGTTCGCAAGTCCCCGCAAGCAGCCGCGCAAGACGTTTAAGAACGAGCCGACGCAGGCGTCCGTCTATCAGCGGCAGTTCGCTCCGGCGAAGGATTTCGGAACGAAGATAGAAAAGGCGCCATTGGATTACGGGGTCGGCGACGCGGTTGTCCACCGGAAATTCGGTTCCGGCGTCGTCGAGGCGATCAACGACGGCGGCAAGGACTACGAAGTGACGATCGCATTCTCAGACGGGAACACGCGCAAGATGTTCGCTTCTTTTGCGAAGTTGGAAAAGCAGTAGATGATTTTTACAATTTTTTTATAAAAATTTGCAATTTTTTGTGGAAAAGAACCAAGATTATGTTATACTTAAGGGCGTAGTTTGATTTTTCAAGGGGGAATGCTTATGTGGAGCAGAAGGGATTTATTGGATCGGATCAATGCGGACGATATCGCGGCGCTGATTGACGCGGCGAAGATCAAAGGAGCGATTGACGACCGGGTGGCTACAGTTGCCAGCATCATAAAAAAGGAAGAGGTGAGTCCAACGAGAGATATTAAGAGAATTATCAAGGTAACCCTGATTGTTATGGCGGTTGTTGCCTGCGTGTGCGGCGTTGCTTACGCGCTGTATCGTTACTTCACGCCGGACTATGATGACGAGTTCGATGATGAATTTGACGATTTTGATGATGATGATTTCGATGACGCTTTTGACGACGAAGACGATGACAAGAAGGACGACAAGGACGAGAAAAAGGAAGACTAAGGCGTTGTTGGAGGACTAGGAAGAAAAGTAAAGGGATCGGCGTCTGTCGGTCTCTTTGTCTTATTTTTGGGGATTTTATGGATAAACTTTGTGCAAAACTGATCCTGTTTTCCGAGGTCGGGGAAGATACGATCCTGTTTCGGCTGGCGGATGTTTTTCGCGATTTTCGAGGGGAGAGCGCATCCGCGCCGTCCGATGAGGATCTGATCCGCCGCATCTATCATGAGATCAAGCGGCTTTTGGACATATCGACGGATTACGGATTTGATGAGAACCTCTGGCAGAACTATCTGACCTATCTGCTGATTACGGACGAAAATTCTTTTACGCTTACGGCGGAAGGCGCGGGCGCAAAAGACGGCAGTGTGAATGTTTTCGCGAAGAACGATTTTTCCGTGTTCATGGAACTGATGCACTACGACTTTTCGGAGATCGAGCGGAGGCTGGGAATCGACTGCTTTACGACGGTGACGCATTACCGGGCGATCGAAAAAAAGGAGCGGATGTACAACCGCGGCGTGTCGGAGAAGGTGCGCACGCTAAGCCGTGCATTGGCAAAAAGCGAGGACGTTGACGTTTTTTTTTCACATATCACGGATTTTTACAAAACGTATGGGTTTGGAATGATCGGCTTAAATAAGGCGTTCCGCGTCCGAAAACGCAAAGAAGGCGGAGATGTTTCACTCTATCCGATCAACAACATGGACGAGGTCGCGCTGGAGGATTTGGTCGGCTACGAATCGCAAAAGCAGAAATTGATCGAGAATACGGAAAGTTTTATCAACGGATTTCCGGCGAACAACTGTCTGCTCTATGGCGACAGCGGCACCGGCAAGTCAACCTGCATCAAGGCGATCATCAACCGGTATTATGCAAGGGGGCTTCGGATGATCGAGATCTATAAGCACCAGTTCAAGGATCTCGGAAGCGTGATCGCCAAGGTGAAGAACCGCAACTACCGTTTTATCATCTATATGGACGATCTGTCCTTCGAGGAGTTCGAGACGGAGTATAAATTCTTAAAAGCGGTGATCGAGGGCGGCGTCGAGAGCAAGCCGGACAATGTCTTAATCTACGCGACGAGCAACCGCAGGCACTTGATCCGCGAGACATACAGCGACCGCGACGATATGGAAGTAAGCCCCGATATGCACCGCAGCGACACCATGCAGGAGAAACTGTCGCTTGTGAACCGCTTCGGCGTAACGATCGCGTTCCACCGCCCGGACAAGAAAGAGTTTAACCATATCGTAACGGAACTGTGCAGGCGCACCGATCTTCGGATGAGCGAAGGAGAACTGCTTGCCGAGGCGAATAAATGGGAACTGGCGCACGGCGGGCTGTCGGGTCGGACGGCGGCGCAGTTCATTACATATCTGTGCGGGAAAAAGGGAGCCAGGTACTGTCCAACGAACGAAGTGAGTTGATGACAGACCCTTAGATAATAACTCGCGTTATTAGAGGAGTAAAAGCATGAAGAACCTTAAGGACGTCACCAAAAAGAAGTGGTTTGGCTATACGGTTGCAACCTGTTCGGCGGTCGTGCTGTATTTGGTGCTGACGCATTTGACATATTATCTGTCGGCGGTCGGGAAATTCTTCAACCTCATCAGTCCGATTGTGATCGGCGTGATCTTAGCGTATTTATTAAGCCCGATCTGCGGCTTCTTCGAGCGGCTTTTTGCAAAAAAGATTCGGCAGGAAAAATTAAATCGCACCGTTTCGGTGGTTGTGACGCTGCTTTTGGTGCTGGCGGTCATCATTATATTGTTTGTCGCGTTTATCCCGCAGTTCGTCGGGAGCATAGCCTACCTGTTTTCCCATATGTACTCATATATTATGGGACTTGAGGAAATGGTTACGGAATTAAGTGATTTTGCGGAATCCATGGATATCAATATCGACGGGCTTTCGGATAAGGTGCTGGAATTTTTGAATGACTTTCTGGCAAATCTGCCGAGCCAGGTCAGCAGTTTCGCGGTGGCGGGATATCATGTCGGATTGTCGGTATCGAACTTTTTGCTGGGCGTGTTTATCGCGATCTATCTTTTGATGGATGAGAAAAAAATGACGTCCGGCATCAAGCGGCTGTTACGTGCTTTTCTTCCGACCAGGCGCTATCACAGCCTTGCGGTGTTCTGGCGCAAATGCAACCATATCATGCTGCAATATTTGGGGCTGGATATTTTAGACGGCTTTACGGTCGGCATGATAAACATGGTCTTCATGCTTATCTGCGGGATGCCGTACGCGGTGCTGGTGTCGGTGGTTGTCGGCGTAACGAACCTCGCTCCGACGTTCGGACCGATCGTCGGCGGCGTGGTCGGAGCGTTCATTTTGGTTTTGGTAAAGCCTTGGTATGCGCTGGTATTTATCGTGTTTACGATTCTTTTGCAGACGCTCGACGGCTATGTCATCAAGCCGAAACTCTTCGGCTCCTCGCTGGGCGTACCGGCGGTTTGGATATTGATCTCGATCATTGTCGGCGGCAAACTGTTCGGCGTGGTCGGCATTCTGCTTGCCATTCCGTTTGCGTCCATTATCAACTTCCTGTATGAAGATTCGATTGACAAGATGGTGGAGGAAAAACGGGCGCAGCAGATCGAAAAAGGAAAGGAAGAGCAGGCGCGCCTTTTGGCGGAAGAAGCGGGAGTGATCGAGGATATCGTAATCGAGGCGGACGCCAAGGAAGAAGAGTCTGTCAAAAAAACAAAAAAGAATAAGGAATAAAATAAATGGCTGTCCTTCACGGAATGACTGAAGGGAAAAGGCAAACGGTCAGGGCGGCGAAATGGTGACGATAAATGTCAGTCCTTTTCCTCGGCGCGGGACCGGCGCCATTTGCCGAACCAGACGGCTTGGGGGTCCCAGCCGTGGACGTTGCAGTTGTGGCAG
>CAJOQZ010000012.1 GCA_905236585.1 uncultured Lachnospiraceae bacterium | reverse complement strand
GGGCAAGATATTACTGGAGGAGATCGACGCGCCGTTCAAGGAGCAGGTATTCCACGCGGCACGCGGCACGCAGATCGCGCTTGCGACCCTCGGCAATGACGCGGGTATTTACGGCGGCGCGGGCATGATTATCGCAGATGCGGAGCAATAACTGGTTTTAGACCGGTAATTTTAGAAAAACAGGAGCGTTAGAAGCATGGCAGAAAAGAAATTAGTCGAAGAAATCACCTCGATGGACGTGGATTTTACCCAATGGTACACAGACGTTGTAAAAAAAGCGGAACTGATGGATTATTCGTCCATTAAAGGATGCATGATCTTCAAGCCGAACGGCTACGCGATCTGGGAGAACATCCAGCGGCTTTTGGATGCGCGGTTCAAGGCGACCGGCGTGGAGAACGTATATTTGCCGCTGTTCATCCCGGAGAGCCTTTTGCAAAAAGAAAAGGATCATGTCGAGGGATTCGCGCCGGAGGCGGCGTGGGTGACGCACGGGGGCAATGAAGAACTCGTGGAGCGCTTGGCGGTGCGTCCGACCTCGGAGACGCTTTTCTGCGACCTGTATCACAACATCGTCCAGTCCTACCGGGATCTGCCGAAGGTCTACAACCAGTGGTGTTCGGTGGTCCGCTGGGAGAAGACGACCCGTCCGTTTTTGCGTTCGTCCGAGTTTTTGTGGCAGGAAGGGCATACCGCGCACGCGACGGCGGAGGAAGCCGAGGAGCGGACGCTTCAAATGTTGAATGTATACGCGGATTTCTGCGAGCAGGATCTGGCGATTCCGATGATTAAAGGGCGCAAGACGGACAAGGAAAAATTCGCCGGCGCCGAGGCGACCTATACGATCGAAGCGCTGATGCACGACGGAAAGGCGCTGCAGTCCGGCACGAGCCACAACTTCGGCGACGGTTTTGCGCATGCGTATGACATTACCTATACCGACAAGGACAACCGATTAAGTTACGTCCATCAGACGTCTTGGGGCGTATCGACCCGGCTGATCGGAGCACTGATCATGGTACACGGCGACGATTCGGGGCTGGTTCTTCCGCCGCACGTAGCGCCGGTACAGGTGATGATCGTGCCGATCCGTCAGGATGCGGACGGCGTCGCGGACGCGGCGGGCGGCGTCAAAGACGCTCTGATAAAAGCGGGCTTACGTGCGAACGTGGATCTTTCCGACAAGCGGCCGGGCTGGAAGTTTGCCGAGGCGGAGATGCGGGGCATACCGCTTCGGATCGAGATCGGACCGAAGGATGTGGAAAGCGGGCAGTGCGTACTCGTCCGCCGCGACACAAGGGAAAAGGTGACGGTGGCAATCGCCGACGCACCCCAAAAAGCGGCGGAACTATTGGAAACGATCCAGCAGGATATGCTGGAACGGGCGAAAAAGCATTTGGAAAGTCATATTTATGACGCGCATACCTATGAGGAGTTTACGGACGCCGTAGAGAACAAGCCGGGCTTTATCCGTGCCATGTGGTGCGGCGAGGAGGCGTGCGAACTTAAAATAAAAGAAGATACGACGGCGACCAGCCGCTGTATGCCGTTTGAGCAGGAGCGTATAGCGGACACGTGCGTCTGCTGCGGCAAACCGGCGAAAAAACTGGTATATTGGGGAAAAGCATATTAAATAAGGCGCACAGAAATCAATTTTTATGTTGAGAACAAACGCTTCTCCATGTGAGGTTAAGGCATTTTTTGCCGTCGAACATGGAGATTCGTTTGTTCCCAAGGCAAGATTTTATAAAGATTGATTTGCTTGAAGAAGGTACATGAATAATTTGATTTTACCGGCATCCGTTACGGATATTATTCATACGATCGAAGCACACGGACACGAAGCCTACGCCGTAGGCGGCTGTGTCCGTGACAGCATTTTGGGCAAAAAACCCAACGATTGGGATATTACGACGTCGGCGACCCCGCAGGAGATCAAATCCTATTTTCGTAAGACGATCGACACCGGGATCGCCCACGGAACAGTGACCGTGCGGATGCGGGGAGAGAGTTTTGAAGTGACGACCTATCGGATCGACGGGGATTATGAGGACGCCCGCCATCCGAAAAACGTCACGTTCACGGCGAACCTTACGGAAGATCTGATGCGCCGGGACTTTACGGTTAACGCCATGGCTTACCACCCGACAAAGGGCTTGGTGGACGTGTTCGGCGGACTTAACGACATGGAAAAGCGCATCATCCGGGCGG
>CAJOQZ010000011.1 GCA_905236585.1 uncultured Lachnospiraceae bacterium | reverse complement strand
GGCATATGTGATCGCCGCACATATCGCGTCCGTGTCGGGATTCTTGTGTCCGATGACCCATACCTGTTTTGTCTTTTCCCCCATAACCCATTCCTCTAAAATATTACAAAATCAGCAGAAGGAAGAAAATGCAGATTCCGATATTGACAATGGTAAGCAAGATATTCAGTATGCCGAAATTGCGTACTGTCTTAAACCGCTTCGTAAAGAACAAAAGATCCTCATTGTGATGATCCTGCTCCGTGAAATAATCTTGCAGGTTCCGGTACGAGCGGACATTCTCCTGATGCACTTTCTCGGATAACGCGTTGTGCGACTCTTCTAAGTTGCTTAAAATACCGTCGAGTTTTGCCGACTGGTTGTCAAGCGTCGCCGTCAATGCCTTTTTCTGCTCACCCATCAGCGCTTCGATCTTCTCGGTTCCGATCTCTAAGTCATTCAGATTCGAAAGAGAAGCGATCGACTCATCCATTTTCTGCTGCTGCTTAGCAAAAGAAGCGTCGAATTTCTCCTGCTGCGCCAAAAGCGACGCATCAATCTTCTCCTGCTGCGCCGCAAGCGATTCCTCTAACTGCTTCTGCTGCTTGAAAAACGATGCGTCAAGTTTTTCCTGCTGGTCGCCGAGCGTCGCCGTCAAACGATCCTGATTCTCCGCAAAGACGGAACGAACCTGTTCAACCTGAACTTCCACATTCGAGTTCTGCAGCGTCTCTTCCAACTGCGCCATCCGGCTTTCCATGCTTGAAAGAACGCCGTCCATCGCCTCGTGCTGCGCCAACTCGTCCTGTAAAAGCGTGTTGTCCGCTTCCGCCTTTTCAACGAGACGCTCCAACGCATTGACACGCTCCTGCTTCGCATTAATCAACTGTTCCAACTGCATCGCTTTGTTGCGGAATGTGTCAATCTCCGACATCAGAGCAGCATCTTCTTCCAAGCCCTTATCCTGCTCCGCCTCGCGCTGCGCTTCCTGCCTCGGTTCGTCGTAACCGTAATCCCTGCCGCCGCGGCCTCTCCTGTCGTCATATTCATATCCGTAGTTCCCCTGCCGCTCGTCGCGTCCATAACCATCGGCATCTCTGCGGGGTTCCCTGTCGTAATAACGATCATCCCGGTCATAACGCCGACCCGGATCATTACGTCCATATTCCTGCTCGCGTCTGTATCTGTCATAGTCGCGGCTATCCGTCCGGGTGTATCTGAAATCCGCATCCCTGTCGTAGCCGCGTCCATCTTCCCTGCCGTAATCATTTACGTCCGAACGCTGTCTGCGGTCATAGCCGTATCCGTACCTGTCATCCGAATCCCGCCTCTCGCCGCGATCATATCTGCGCGGACTACGGTCATAGTCCCGGTCTTCCTGATGCGGGTCGCGGTCATATCTGTCGTCTGCATCCCGCCTCTCGCTGCGGTCATATCTGCGCTCATCATCCCGATCATATCTACGTCCGTCGTCCCGATCGTATTTCGAATCATCCTGCCGCCCGCCGTTTTTTCCCATATTGCCTCCTGCATCCGCATGATCCGCGAAATGAATGATCGCGTCATCCTGTCTGTTCGGTGCTAATTCACCATTCGTTTCTGAATCAAACATATTGTGACTCCTTCTAACACAAAAACATAGATATAGTGTAATGATAGCATTTTATCGGATGTTTGTAAATGTTAATGTTCTATAATCACAAATCAACTTTTGTGGAGAACAAACAATCTTTTGTGTGTGGTTAAGGCATATTTGCCGTCGAACACGGGGATTTGTTTGTTCCCAAGGAAAGAATGGAAGAAAAATGATTTCTGTGGTTGCAATTCACGGATTTATTAAGGACGAAAAGCAATCGGACAGGTCGGGAATGGCAAGAAAAATTTTTGAATTTGAATTTTATCCCTTTTCATTTTCTGCATAACCCGTTATGATGATAACAAAACATATTACAGAAAGGACGAGGTATGGAAAAGGAAAAGTTTATAAATAATGAAAAAGTAAAAGGCATTCAGAAGACACTTCTGCCATACTGGCAATCCCTCATTCCTATATTTCAATATCAGCTGATCACTAAGATATTGATTGCCCTGTGGCTTCTTGTGTTAAAAAAATTTTTCCTTCTCCTATTGCAAAGCAAGGGAAGGGTATCCGTGACTTCCGGGGATTTTGCCTTCATTTTCACCAGTTGGCAGGGAATACTGATCATCCTGACCGGGCTTCTTTCTCTTTTTGTCTACATCGCTTTTGATCTGAATGCAAAATTGATCTTAAGCAAACGTCTACTGATGGGAGAACCCATCTCCATAAGGAGATCCATTCGGGAAAGTTTTGCATCCATCCGAAGTTTTTTGAACCTAAGAGGGATTGGCATCGTCCTCTATATAACGCTGATCGCACCGCTTTTAGGATTCGGCATGTGCATATCACTCACCAAGGATTTTTACATCCCTACTTTTATTACCTCCGTCATCCAGACCACTCCCCTGTATAGATTGGGGTACTCTGCCATCATGCTCGTTTTCCTGATCGTCGGCGTTGCCAACATGTTTATTCTGCACGGAGTCGTGCTGGAAGGGATGCCGGTAAAAGAAGCGAGCCGGGAGTCTGAGAGGTTGGTCGGAAAATATTGGAAAGATTATCTGAAGCAAAATATACTGTATGCCATCAGTCTGTTTGCAGTAATGGTTTGCGTTGTTCTTTTCGTACTGGTTATTCCGCTCGCCATCGTATATATCCTGCCGATGTCGGAAGGCGCACGGAGAGTATTTACCATCCTGTTCGTTCTGACAGGCTCCCTTCTTTCATCCTTTGCCGGGCTGTTCGTAACGCCTCTGTATGTTATGAAGGTAACGCAGTTGTATTACACCTACCGGGATGAAAGCAAGATGTACTATCCGGTGTATCCGCCAAAAAAGCACCCCGTGATTCTTTCGGGAATAGTTTTGATACTGATGATTGTAACAGCCGCCACATTTTTTATGAATCGCTACTTTGACGATATCTTTCCGCTGGAGAGTACTGTCGGCATAATCGCCCACCGCGGAGGCGGAAACGAGGGTCCGGAAAACACCGTTGCCGGATTGGAAACGGCTTTTGAAGCGGGTGCATACGGAAGCGAAATTGACATACAGCGGACAAAAGACGGCTTTTATGTCTTAAACCACGACAACACGTTTGAGCGGGTTGCCGGGGATAGCAGGAGTCCGGCGGAAATGACGCTTGACGAAGTCCGAACGCTTTCTGTCAACAAAGAACCGGTTCCCACGTTCGAGGAAATGCTAAGCGCCTGCAAAGGACGGATGATTCTTTTTGCCGAACTAAAAGGAAGCACGGCGGACAAACAAATGGCGGACGACGCAGTACGCATCATCAAGGAATACGGCATGGAAGAAGAATGCGTGATGATCTCCTTGAAATACGACTTGATCGACTACATTGAGCGCACATATCCTGAAATGCAGACAGGTTTTCTGACCTTTGTCTCCTTCGGAGATACTGCCGCGTTAAACTGCGATTATCTTGCGCTGGAAGAGGAATCCGCCACCTCTGATACCATCAAATCCATTCACGATCAGAATAAGAAAGTACTTGTGTGGACGGCAAACGAGGAGAACTCCCAGCATCATTTTCTTTGCACCGATGCCGATGGGATGATCACCGACAATGTCATTCAGGCTGTAAACATCCGGCAGAACCTGTCAAAGCGTACAGACTTAGATCGGATCATTGATTATCTGTTAGGGATGTAACCTGAAAAAAAACGCCGCCCCGAAAACCGGGACGGCGTTTTGCGTTGGAACATATAATAATCTGTGAAACGAGTGGATTAGTCCGCCGCGTAGAGCGTAACTAACTTCTTCAGGCGGTCATAATATGCCTTATGATCCTTCTCATTCTGCTCGAAGAGTTTGGATGCCTTCTCTTTGTCTACCTTCATCAGCGAAGCATAACGCGCCTCACCCTTGATAAATTCCTGGAAGTCTCCCGACGGCTCCTTGGAGTCGAGCGTAAACGCATCCTTGCCCTCTTCCGCAAGAGACGGATTGTAACGGAAGTTGAACCAGTACCCGGACTCAACGGCAAGTTTCTCTTCGGTCTGTGCCTTCGACATACCCTTGCGGATGCCGTGGTTGATGCACGGAGCATAAGCAATGATGAGCGACGGTCCCGGATAAGCCTCTGCCTCTGCCATAGCCTTAACGCACTGGTTCATGTCTGCGCCCATTGCGATATGCGCTACATATACATAGCCATAGGTCATTGCAATACCGGCAAGATCCTTCTTCTTCGTCTCTTTGCCGCCTGCAGCGAACTGTGCAACCGCTGCCGCCGGAGTCGCCTTCGAGGACTGTCCGCCTGTATTGGAATATACTTCGGTATCGAATACCATGACATTGATATCCTTGCCGGATGCCAAGATATGGTCAACACCGCCGAAACCGATATCATAAGCCCATCCGTCGCCGCCGAATACCCACTGGGACTTCTTCGACAGATAGTCTTTTTCTTTCAAAACAGCCTTAGCAGCGTCGCTTCCTTCCGCCTCTAATGCCGCAACCAGTTTGTCGGTAGCCGGACCGTTCGTGATGCCGCTTGCAAAGGTGTCATTCCACTCTTTGATCGCATCCTTGACGTCAGCGCTGCCCGTAGCATCGGAAAGTGCAGCCAGTTCGTCCTTTAACCGGTCACGGATCGCACGCTGTGCGAGCAACATACCATAACCAAATTCAGCCGCATCTTCAAATAACGAGTTCGACCAAGCCGGTCCGCGACCCTTATCGTTGAACGTGTACGGTGTGGACGGTGAAGAGTTGCCCCAAATGGAGGAACATCCCGTCGCGTTTGCAATATACATACGATCGCCGAACAACTGCGTCAGCAACTTCGCATACGGTGTCTCGCCGCAGCCGCCGCAAGCGCCCGAGAACTCTAAGAGCGGCTTCTTGAACTGCGAGCCCTTAACGGTATTGAGCTTGAACTTCTCAACGATCTCTTCCTTCTCCGGAAGCTTAACCGCATAATCGAAGAACTTCTGCTGCTCTTCGTTCTCCTCGAAGGATGCCATGGAAAGTGCC
>CAJOQZ010000010.1 GCA_905236585.1 uncultured Lachnospiraceae bacterium | reverse complement strand
GCCTACCCCGTGGAGGCGGTGGAGACGATGGCGAAGATCGCTGTCAAGACGGAGCAGGACATCAATTATCTGGAGCGGCTGCGCCGACGCGGTTCCCTGCACAATCCGAAGATCACCGACGCGATCACGCACAATACCTGTACGATGGCGGGGGACTTGGATGCTACCGCGATCATTACGTTGACAAAATCCGGCAAGACCGCGCATTCCGTTTCCCGGTTCCGCCCGCAGGCGCCGATCATCGGCGGGGTCATGACGGATAAGGTCATGCGGCAGATGAATTTAACGTGGGGCGTCATCCCGATTCGGGTGGAAGAAAAAACGGATGCGGAGGAGTTGATCTTACACGCGATTGAGCGGAGCAAGGAAGAGGGGCTTCTGGAAGAAGGAGATATCGTTGTGGTAACGGCGGGCGCGCCGCTTGGGATCTCCGGCACAACGAACCTGATTCGGGCAGAGTTGGTATAAGATAAAAATAACGGTTTGGGAACAAACAAATCTTAAGTGTTCGACGGCAAGAATGCCTTAACCTCACACTTAAGATTGTTTGTTCTCAACATAAAAGTTGATTTCCGTGGTTGAATAGAAACAATACGCCGCAGATTTTATAATTCCGCGGCGTGTTTTTTTAATGCTTCGAATGTATGCTTGCTGACATAATGCTCGACGCGGCAGGCGTCCTTCGCGGCGATATCGTCCGGAACGCCGATGCGCTTAAAAAATTCCGTCAGGGTCAGATGGCGTTCGTACATATCTTCGGCGATTTCGCGTCCGTTGTCGGTAAGAAAAACGTGGTTCTTCCCGTCGACGTCCACATAGCCGTTTTCTTTTAACTGCTTTAAGAAGACCGAAACGGTCGCACGTGCGTATCCGAAGTAATTGCAGATGTCGGTTGCGCGGACGTATTCTCTTGTCTGCGACAGGATTAAGATGCTCTCGAGATAATCCTGCGCGGATTCCTGCATTTTCATAACGAATGAAGCCTCCGTAAGTATTTTTTACTATGATAACGAAAAGCGGCGATAAATGCAAGTAATGAAATGAAGTGAAAATATAGATTACACGAGATTGCCGCTCCCTGCAGATACATATCTCTCAAGGGAGAGACAACTCCCTTTGAGAGACATGCATCCGCAGGTCGTTGGTGAAAGGCGTCTTAAACCAGTGAATCTGAAGAATTTTCTCTCAAAGACCGTTGATTCCGGTCGTGAGAGATAATTTTTGGGCGAACGGCAAATTCGCGTGATATAAAAAGAAAATTACTGTTTTCCTTGCCGCCATTGTGGTATAACAGTCTCTGCGAGACTGTTATCGCATAGCGTCGCCAGATAAACATAAATGTTTACCTGGCTCGTGCTTTTGTGGTATACTACACTTTAGACGCATTTCATAACAGGAGGAAGCAGTCATGACAGAAACAGGCTTTTTGATTTTTTTCGGACTCATCATCTTACTGGTAGTCATAGTCGCGGTGGTTACGGTAGTGGCATCGGTTGCCGGTTCGGCAGCGGCTATCGTTGAGGACGAAGAGAGCGAAGACTAAAACGGCGATTTGCATAAAAATACAGGAGAAGGCGAAAAAGCAATGAAAGAGTTATCAAAAACCTACGACCCCAAGGATATCGAAGACCGTCTGTACGCGAATTGGGAGAAGAATGGGTATTTTCATGCCGAGGTAGACGCTTCGAAGAAGCCGTTTACCATTGTGATGCCGCCGCCGAATATTACGGGGCAGCTGCATATGGGGCATGCGTTCGACAATACCATGCAGGATATTTTGATCCGCTATAAGAGGATGCAGGGATATAACGCGCTTTGGCAGCCGGGAACGGATCACGCCGCGATATCCACCGAGGTAAAGGTGATCGAATCTCTGAAGGCGCAGGGCATCGACAAGGCGGATCTCGGCAGGGAGGGATTCCTCGAGAAATGCTGGGAGTGGCGCAAGGAATACGGCGGGCGCATTATCAAACAGTTAAAAAAGATGGGCGTTTCCGCAGACTGGGAGCGCGAACGCTTCACCATGGATGAGGGATGCTCGAACGCCGTGGAGGAAGTTTTTGTCGATTTTTATAAAAAAGGTCTGATCTATAAAGGTGAGAAGATCATCAACTGGTGCCCGGTCTGCCGGACGACGATCTCGGATGCGGAGGTAGAGCATGAAGACCAAAAGGGTCATTTCTGGCATATCCTCTATCCGATCGTCGGCGAAGAAGGACGGTTCGTCGAGATCGCGACAACCCGTCCCGAAACGATGCTTGGAGACACGGCGATTGCGGTTCACCCGGATGACGACCGCTATAAGGACCTGATCGGCAGGAAAGTCATTCTGCCCCTTGTGGGGAAGGAGATTCCGGTTGTGGCGGATATGTATGTCGATATGGAGTTCGGCACCGGTGTCGTTAAGATCACACCGGCGCACGACCCGAACGACTTCGAGGTCGGCAGACGGCATGACCTGCCGGTGGTTAACGTCTTAAACGACGACGCGACGATCAATGAGAACGGCGGCAAATACGCCGGATTGGATCGTTATGAAGCAAGAAAGCGGATCGTCGCGGATCTCGAAGCCGAGGGGCTGCTTAAAAAAGTCGAAGACCACGAGCATGCGGTCGGAACGCATGACCGTTGCGGAACGACTGTGGAGCCGATGGTAAAGCCGCAGTGGTTCGTTGCAATGGAAGAATTGGCAAAACCGGCGATTGCGGCGATCGCTAACGGGGAACTGAAATTCGTCCCCGAACGTTTTAACCGGACGTATCTGCATTGGCTTGAAAATATCCGGGATTGGTGCATTTCCCGCCAACTTTGGTGGGGACACAGGATTCCTGCGTGGTACTGCGGCGACTGCGGCGAGATCATTGTCGCAAAGCAAAGTGAGGCGCCCCATGTATGCCCGAAGTGCGGCGGGACGCATCTTGCGCAGGATGAGGACAATCTGGACACATGGTTCTCCTCCGCGTTGTGGCCGTTTTCGACGCTTGGATGGCCCGAGCATACGCCGGAATATGATTATTTTTATCCGACGGATGTCCTTGTTACGGGATATGACATTATCTTTTTCTGGGTAGTGCGCATGGTGTTTTCCGGCTACGCACATACCGGCAAGTCGCCGTTCCATACCGTCCTGATTCACGGGCTTATCCGTGACGATCAGGGGCGGAAGATGTCCAAGTCCTTAGGCAACGGCATCGACCCCCTCGAGGTGATCGACAAATACGGAGCGGATGCGCTTCGGCTTACGATCATTACGGGTAATGCGCCGGGGAATGATATGCGCTTTTACTGGGAGCGCGTTGAGAACAGCCGGAATTTTGCCAATAAAGTATGGAACGCATCCCGTTTTATCATGATGAACTTGGACGGCGCGGCAATATACGAACCGTCCGGGCAGGATTTGGAAACGCCGGATAAGTGGATACTGTCTGCCTTAAATACCGTGGCAAAAGACGTCACCGAGAACATGGACAAATACGAACTCGGCATTGCGGTGCAGAAGATCTATGATTTTATTTGGGATGAGTTCTGCGACTGGTACATTGAGATCGTAAAGCCGCGGATATATGCAAAAGAAGACGGCAAAGAAAAAAGCAAAAACGCTGCGCTTTGGACGCTTCGGACGGTGCTTGCGGACGCGCTGAAACTGCTGCATCCGTTCATGCCGTTTATCACGGAAGAAATTTACCTGACGCTTTTGCCGGAAGAAGAGACGATCATGCTGGCGGAATATCCGGCATATCGAGAGGATCGCGCGTTTCCGCAGGAAGAAGCGGCGCTTGCACACGTTAAGGATTTGATCCGCGGCGTGCGCCAGATCCGCACGGACATGGATGTGCCGAACGCAAGGAAGGCGAAACTGTTCATTACATCCAAGGATGCGTTCGTCCGCCGGACATTCGAAGATCTTGCGGGAGTATATGCATCTCTTGCGTATGCGAGCGAGGTGGAAGTAGGACAAGACGAGCCGAATGATGCGAAGGACGCTGTATCGGTTGTCATCCCCGACGCTACCATATATATGCCGCTTGCGGATTTGGTAGACAAGGATAAGGAGCGTGCGCGGCTTACAAGGGAAAAAGAACGTTTGGAAAAAGAACTCGCCCGTTCGAAAGGGATGCTCTCAAATGAGAAGTTTTTAAGCAAGGCGCCGGCGGCAAAAGTTGAAGAAGAAAAAGAAAAGCAGAAAAAATATGAGCAGATGATGGGCGACGTCGTCGCCAGACTGGAGCGGCTTGCATGAGTAAGACAGTAGAAGTGGATATGGATAAGGATGCGGTAATTGTGCCGATCATTCTGGTGCGGATGGCGACGGCGGCATTGGAGAATGCGTATGCGCCGTATTCCAAGTTCAAGGTCGGTGCGGCGCTTTTGTGCGAAGACGGCTCGATTTATACGGGATGCAATATTGAAAACGCGTCCTACGGGCCGTCCAACTGCGCGGAACGGACAGCGATTTTTTCCGCGGTCAATGAAGGAAAGCGGAAGTTCAAGGCAATCGCGGTCGTCGGAGGCGTGCTTGGCAAGATCGATTCGATCTGTCCGCCATGCGGGGTATGTCGGCAGGTGCTGAGCGAGTTTTGCGACAAGGATATGAAGGTTTACCTTGGAAGAAGCGACGGCTACGAGGAGTACACGCTCGGCGAGCTGCTGCCCCTTTCATTTTCGCTGGATTAACGGGGGTTTTTCAATGATTGATTTTGAGGAAGAATTAAAAAAGTTTCAGCCGATCCCTGAAGTGAAGGAGGCGGAGGCGACGATTTATGAGAGAGACCTGACGGATATGGTGGATATTATCCGGCAGGTTACCCAGCAGCAGATGACACAGCAGATGGCGGCACCCGACATGGTGCGGATGTAAAAACGAGGTAGCAAATTGCGTTGTTTTTATTGCGGGGAGGAGATCGGCGAATCGACCGGATGCCCGCTCTGCGGTGCGCAGCAGCAGGTTTACCGGCGGATTCTGATTGCGTCAGATGCGGCATATAATGTCGGAGTGCATCGTGCGAACGGCAGGGATCTGTCCGGGGCGATCGAGGTCTTAAACTTAAGTCTAAAATATAATAAATACAATACCAACGCCCGGAATCTGCTCGGCCTTTGCTTTTTTGAAATCGGGGAGACGGTGCTGGCACTGCGCGAATGGGTCATCAGCAAAAATTTACAGCCGGATGACAACGGCGCGGACGCGTATCTGGAAGAACTGGAGAAATCCGGCACCTTGAAAAAACTGGATCAGACCACGCGCAAATTCAACCAGGCGCTTTCCTATTGCAGACAGGGCAGCCGCGATCTGGCAAGAATCCAACTGCGGCGGGTTTTGTCGGCAGATCCGAAGATGGTTAAGGCGCATCAACTGCTGGCGCTGGTGTGCATGCAGGACGGGAAATACGCGGAGGCGAAAAAAAGCCTTACCGCAGCGGCGAAGATTGATTACAGCAATCCGATGACGATGGAGTACATGCAGAATGTGCTTCGGACCCTGAAAGGGAAAGGCAAACGCAGACGCCGACGGGGGCAGGACAATATTGATTTTTCCGAATCGACGGAAAACGTTACGGTTCCGAGCGGGACGGCGTTTCATATTCTTGACAGTACCGGAAGCGGCATCATCAACGTATTTGTCGGGATTCTCTTAGGGGTTCTGGCGTGCGTGTTCTTAATTATGCCGTCCATGCGGCAGGAGATGAACTCGGATGCGGCAAGTGCGCTCGTAAATGCCAATGAAGAAGCGGCAAATTCCAAGAACAACGTAGCGACACTGGAAAAACAGGTCGAGACGCTTACGGCGGAACTGGAGGAATATACCGGCAAAGCGGACGTCAAAACATCCTATGAGGAACTGCTTGCGACAGAAGAAGCAATTGCAAGCGGCGATATGGAGACGGCGAAGCGGACGTCGGGGGATATCAACCGGGATCTTTTGGACGCTTCCGGGCAGGCGCGGTATGATATTGTGATGGCTTCCGTGGATGCGCAGATTACCGCTGACAATTATGAGGCGGGCGTTGCGGCGATGAAGGACGAGGACTATGCCAAGGCGGTCGAACTGCTTACGCAGGTCGTGGAGGCGGATGCGGCATATGATACGGGGAACGCTCTTTTCTATTTGGCGCAGTCCTGCGAGAACGCGGAAAAATACCGTGAGGCGCTGGATTACTATCAGGCGTTTATCGACGGTTATCCGTCTACCAGACGCGCTTCGACGGCAAGATCTTCGATCAACAAGATCGTAGCGGATACGAACCTTGCGGCGCCGGTTCCGGCAGCAGAGAGGGAAGACGAAGAAGGAACCGCAGAAGGGGAAGCGGAAACTCCGGCGGAAGAACAAAACGGATAAGAGATACTTTCAAGGAAAGCGGTATATTTGGATAAAAAAGCACTCTGATTGGGGATATCAGAGTGCTTTCACACATAGAGGACGATAGAGAAAAATTCCCCTATGTAAATTCATTATAGCATGATACGATAAAATAACCAATAAAATTACTTGATAAACCGATAAATAATTTTTATCAAATTAAAGGCATCGCTTTTTGATTGTGATAAGAATTCAGGACGAGATTATGACGACAAAACAGATGGAATATATCCTCGAACTATCCAAAATGAAAAATTTCAACCGCGCAGCGGAAAACCTCTTCATATCCCAACCTGCGCTTACCTACCAGATCAAAACCGTCGAGGAGGAAATCGGGTTTCGGCTTTTTGAGCGCTCCGGGCGCGGCGTAACGATGACGCCGGCGGGTGCGCAGTTTGTGATCGTCTTGGAAAATGTTTTGGAGCAGCTCGAAGAGGGGATGCGGCAGGGGCAGATGCACGACTCGTCGTTTTCCAAAGGCATAACGGTCGGACTGCCGTATCGCTCGGCGCTTTATTATCTGCCGGAGGCGGTGGATCGGTTTCGAAAAATGCATCCGGAATCGCCGGTCACCCCTTATTTTAACAAATCGCTGCAGATGCAGCCGCAGGAGAAATTAGAATGGGATATCGAGTTTTCCATTTTGGAAAATGCGCGGCGGATGAGCGGCGTAAAAGAGTATCCTTTATTTGAAAGCCGGTTGTGCTGCGGTTTTGCAAAAGATGATCCGCTTGTCCAAAAAAAGATCATCCGTGGAGAAGATATCAAGGATCGGCGGCTGGTTACGACGAATACAAAGTATCCGAACGCAGCGCATCATGTGCTGCGGGATATCATCGGCTCCTATCACAATGCGTATTTTCTCGTGGCGGATGTTCAGACGATTCTGCACACGGTCGCCTCGCATTCGGCAGTAGCGTTTGCACCGGGGTTCGTGAACGATCACAACGGGGAACTTGTGTGGATTCCGTACGATTGCAAAGAAACGCTTCGCTGCGTTCTGCTGACGGGGTCGACGGAAAAACGACAGAATGTATTGGATTTTATTCGAATGATGCAGGACGTATATGCCGGGCATAAAGAGGACCTGCTCTAACATGACTTTGAAATGTTATAAGTGAATCGTGAAACGGATGGATTTTCCGTCGTCGCTTTTTGCGTGGATCGAGCCGCCGTGGGCGCGGACGATCGCCGCCGCGACGGACAGCCCGATTCCGTGCCCGCCGGTTCTTGAATTGCGGGACGGATCGCTCCGGTAGAACCGTTCGAACAGAACATCCAAGTTTCCTTTTTCTATTTCTTCCACCGCATTTTCCTGTATCAGACGCACCGTACGCTTTCCTTTGCGGTACGGCTCTAAAACCAGCCGGATTTCACTCTCCGGGGCGGCGTATTTTAAGGCGTTGTCCAATAGCAGGGAAATAAGCTGCGTAAGCATTGCCTTGTCGCCGGAATAGGAAAGGCGCGGCGTGATGGATAGGGACAGCCGTTTGCCCGAAGAAAGCGCGACGCCCATAAAGCCTTCCGCCGTATCGGATACGGCATCGGAAAGGTTGAATTTCGTGACGGTAAGGGATGTGCCTTCTTCGTCCATGCGGGAAAGGAAGACGAGTTTTTCCGTCAGCGAAGACAAGCGGGCGATCTGGTGGCGGATGCTTTTTGTCCACTCGCTTTCCCCGGCTTCCATTTCGACCACCTCGGTATTTGCCTCAATGATGGCAAGCGGCGTCTTGATCTCGTGGCTGGCATCCGTGATGAAACGCTTTTGTTTTTCGTAACTTTCCGCAACCGGGCGGATGACGATTTTTGACAGGATAAAAACGAGAAGGAAGATCAGCACGGTTCCGAGGATACTGACGAATAAGGATATTTGTAAAAAATTATAGAATGAATTAAGTTCTCGTGACGCATTCAAAAAGATGTACATGGTAACGGCGGTGCCGTCTTCGCACACGGTGGGAACCGCTCGGAATTTATATTCTTTGATGTAGCCGGATGTGCGGCCTTTTTCATACAATGCGAGGGCGAGGTCGGCTGCCTGCGCTTCGGACGCGGTGGCAATGTTGTCGGCGTTGACCGAGGAAATGCTGCCGTCTTTGGCGACGGAAACCGTAAAGTAGCGCGTATCAAAAAGAGACTCCACGGACAGTTCGTTACGGAAAGCGAACGGATTATCATTGCGGGAAGTCGGCGGCTTATCGAAAGCAGGAGGCTCACTGTCCGGGGAAGGTTTTTCGGGGGGAGTCTGTGCTTCCGATTCTATGCCGTTTTGCTCGTTGCGCGGGATGCGTTCGTTCCTGCGGGATGCAAGGTCACCGCCGCTTTCTTCGAGAAGATCCAGCCGCAGATCCAGATTGCGGCTGACGTTGCGGTAATTGGCGAAGTTGATTCCGCCCATCAGAACGATCAGCACGAGGACGACTGAAAGCATGGTTACGGCAATGAATTTGTAACGGAGCGTTTTAATCATTCGCCTTTTCCTCCAGACGGTACCCGATTCCCCGGGCGGCGCGGATGGCGACGTTTGCGTCGACCTGCGTCAATTTTTTGCGAAGATAGGAGATGTAGACCCATACGACGTTGCTTTCCGTGTCGCTGTCATAGCCCCAGATTTTGTCCATGAACTGATCCGGGGAGATGATCTGCCCCGGGTTTTTCATAAGCATTTCCAGCATTTGAAATTCCTTGTTGGCAAGCCTTAAGCTCCCGCCGTCGGACGATAGCGTATAGGTGGAGCAGTTTAGCCGGATGTTGGAAAAGGAAAGTTCAATGTCGGCGACTTCGCCTTGGCGGCGGCTGATCGCACGCAGACGTGCCAGCAGTTCCTTCATGGCGAAGGGCTTCGTCAGGTAATCATCCGCTCCAGCATCGAGTCCGGTCACTTTGTCGTCGATCTCGGATTTTGCCGTCAGCATCAGGATCGGAACGTCGTTTCCGGCGGCGCGGATTTTCTTTAATACGGTGATGCCGTCCATTTTCGGCATCATGATGTCGAGGATCGCCGCGTCATACAGCCCGGTGTCGAGATAGTCATAAGCATCCTCGCCGTTATATACGGCATCTACGCTGTAATGGCTGTTTTTCAATATCGCGACAAGCGCGTTTGACATTTCCCGTTCGTCTTCGGCTAATAAAATACGCATGAGCGGACTCCTTCTTTGCGAAATGATATAAAGGATTATATCACATTAACGACGAGGAGACAAAGTTTTCGCCAAGACAAGAATTTTCAAAAACCTCTTTCCTTTTTCCACAGTATGTAGTATATTATTCATACAAACACAAGATATTGTAGATAGAATGGTAAAACAAAACTATATTTTGTATAATTATACAAGATATAGTGGTTAAAAGGACTTTTAATACGCATATCTGCCCAAGGGGGCATCGGAAAAAAAGGGAGGAACACATGGGCGCAATGGATGCACAGGACGTCATCGTTAAGACAAACGTTATCAAACGCAACGGGCAGGAAGTCGATTTTCACGAAGAGAAGATCATCGGCGCGATCGAAGCGGCAAATAAAGAGGTCGCGGACATCCACCGGATGAACAAATACCAGATCCGTGCAGTTGCGGATAAGATCGCGAAGCAGGTGGCGGATTATTCGCATGCGGTCAATGTCGAGGACATTCAGGACATGGTGGAGACCGGGATCATGGAGATGCGCTGCTATGAGGTCGCGCAGAAGTATGTACGCTACCGCTACAAAAGGGAACTTTCCCGGAAGTCCAACACGACGGACAACGGAATCTTAGCGCTTATTAACCAGTTAAACGAAGAAGTCAAGCAGGAAAATTCGAACAAGAATCCGGTCATCAATTCCACACAGCGCGATTACATGGCGGGCGAAGTGTCGAAGGATTTGACGCGTCGCGTCCTTCTTCCCGAGGATATTATCAAGGCGCACGAAGAGGGAATCATTCATTTTCACGATTCCGATTATTACGCGCAGCGCGAACATAACTGCGACCTGATCAACTTGGCGGATATGTTGAACAACGGAACGGTGATCTCCGAGGCGATGATCGAACGTCCGCACAGTTTCTTTACGGCTTGCAACGTGACGACGCAGATCGTCGCGCAGGTGGCGTCGAACCAGTACGGTGGTCAGTCGTTTTCGCTGGCGCACTTAGCGCCGTTCGTTGATGTCAGCCGGAAAAAGATCCGAAAGCAGGTGATCGAGGAGCGTACCGACTGCGGAGAGCCTTTAGATGATGCAATCATTGACAAGATCGTCGAAAAGCGTCTTGCTTCCGAGATCAAGAGCGGCATCCAGACGATCCAGTACCAGCTCATCACCCTGATGACGTGCAACGGCCAAGCGCCGTTCGTTACGGTATTCATGTACCTTGACGAAGTGCCGGAAGGACAGATTCGGGACGATCTGGCTATGATTATCGAAGAGGTTCTGCTGCAGAGGATGCAGGGCGTCAAAAATGAAAAGGGCGTTTGGGTGACACCGGCGTTTCCAAAATTGATCTATGTGTTGGATGAGGACAACATTGACGAGGGTACGCCCTACTACTATCTGACGGAACTTGCCGCGAAATGCACCGCGAAGCGGATGGTGCCGGATTATATTTCCGCGAAAATCCAGCGGGAGTTGAAAAAGAACAACGTCTATACCTGCATGGGGTGCCGGTCGTTCCTTACTGTAGAGGAAACGCAAAAGAACCCGGACGGCAGTTACAAGTTTTATGGACGTTTCAATCAGGGCGTGGTAACGATCAATCTGGTTGACGTGGCGTGTTCCGCGTACGGGGACATGGATAAATTCTGGAAGATTTTGGAAGAGCGTTTGGAACTTTGCCACCGTGCGCTGCGGTGCCGCCATGAGCGCCTGTTGGGGACGGTTTCCGATGTGGCGCCGATCCTTTGGCAGCACGGCGCACTGGCGCGTTTGGAAAAAGGGCAGAAGATCGATCCGCTTTTGTATAACGGTTATTCGACGATTTCCTTAGGCTATGCGGGACTGTCCGAGATGTGCCACCGGATGCTCGGCGTCAGCCATACCGACCCAATGGGAAAAGAGTTCGCGCTTAAAGTCATGCAGCGGCTTAACGACAAGTGCGCACAGTGGAAAGAGGCGGAGCATATCAGTTATTCGGTCTACGGTACGCCGATGGAGTCTACGACTTATAAATTCGCAAAATGTCTTCAGAAGCGATTCGGCATCATTCCGGGTGTGACGGACAAGAATTACATCACGAACAGTTACCACGTCCATGTTACGGAAGAGATTGACGCATTTGAAAAATTAAAATTCGAATCGGAGTTCCAGAAACTCTCTCCGGGCGGTGCGATCTCCTACGTCGAAGTGCCGAATATGCAGCAGAATATTCCGGCGGTGCTGTCGGTGATGCGTTTTATCTACGACAACATCATGTACGCGGAACTGAATACGAAGAGCGATTTCTGTGAGGTCTGCGGTTATGACGGCGAGATTAGCATTGTCGAGGACAACAGCAGCAAACTGATCTGGGAATGCCCGAACTGCGGCAACCGCGACCAGTCCAAGATGTCCGTGGCGCGGCGCACCTGCGGCTATATCGGCACCCAGTTTTGGAATCAGGGGCGCACCCAGGAGATCAAGGACCGGGTATTGCATCTGTAAGAGGGTTGTACTAATCGGGAGATACAGCCCCGGGTATTACATTTATAAACAGGGACGTTAATCGGGAGATACAGATATCGGACGTTGTACTGATAAGGAAAAGCATGAATTACGCTGCTATCAAATACAAGGACATTGCGAACGGCATCGGCGTTCGGACGGTGCTTTTCGTTTCGGGATGCACCCACCATTGCGAGGGGTGCTTTCAGCCGCAGACGTGGGACTTCGACTTCGGCGAGCCATTTTCAAAGGAAGTCGAGCAGGAAATATTGTCTTCACTGGAGCCGGATTATATCGCCGGGCTGACGCTGCTCGGCGGCGAACCCTTAGAGCCGGAGAACCAACGGGGGCTGATGCCGTTTCTGCGCATGTTCGATATGCGGTTTCCGAAGAAAGACTTATGGATATACAGCGGCTACACGTTTGAGACGGACATCCTGCCGGAGAGCGGAGCGGCGCATTGTGAGGTGACAGAGGAACTGCTGTCCTGTACGGACATCCTTGTAGACGGTGAATTTATTCTGGCAAAGAAGGATATTACGCTCCGATTCCGCGGCAGCAGCAACCAGCGGATTATAGATGTGCAGGAGTCGCTTCGTGCGGGAGAAACGGTAATCGCAAAGCGGTATCTATAGCCCTTTCATCAGCCCCCGCAGTCCGTCGCGTTCGTACACGGCTTTATAATAGGCAAGTTCGTCGGTAATCAGTTCGTCGATCACCGCAATCCCGAGAAGTTCGACGGGCGCCTTGTCGTCGGTTAGGATGCGTTCCCCGGCGTCATAAGCGATGAGGTTGTCCCGGACAAAGCGAAGCTGATCTAAAAGCAATGGAGAATATTGTCCTGACGCCTCGCTTGGCGAAAACCTTAGAGAATCTTTTTCATCCGGCACTGCGGAATCCCTCGCAGATGCCGCTTCGTCTGCCAAATGCTCCGTAATTTCGTCAAATCTTGCCAGCATATCGGCATCTTTTGCCGCAAAAACTTCGCGGTTCGAAGAATATGCAACGTCGCAGGTCATTACGTCAGCAAAAACCGAGGCGATCGTATCCAAAAGATATTCATTGATGTTCCCGGCGGTGTCGCTTCGCATATTTAAGTTGACGACCATGATCCCGTCACGGTCGAGGTGATCGTATACGCTTTTGAAAAATTCCCTTGAAGACATCTGAAACGGAATCGTGATGTCCTGATACGCGTCAACCATGATCACGTCATAGAGGTTTTCATCTGCGTCCAAATACGCGCGTCCGTCATACTCCGCCACCGCGACGTCGTCCGGCAGATAAAAATACCGCCGCGACAGGTCGATGATCGCCTCGTCGATCTCCACGCCGGCGATGGTCGGATGTTCCAGATACCGGGAGCACTGCGTCGCATAGGTTCCGCTTCCCATACCGAGAATTAAAATGTTCGGTTCCTCCGGCTCTCCGGCAAGAAACGGCGCCGCCATTGCCACATCGTAGTACATGCCGGTCAATCCCCCGTCCTTGCGGTAGAGCGATTGTACGCCGAAGAGGACGTTCGTGGATAGGATCACGTTTGCATCATTTTCTTTGACCTGCAAATAGTTATAGACGGACTCCCCTTCGTAGGACAGGTCTTTTTCCCAAAATGCGAAACTGCTCCTGTGTCCGAAAATACAGCAGAGCAAAAACAGTACGAGCGCAACGGCAACCGCTTTCAAATGCATCCGTTCGGTGTAAAAATATACGCCCGCGAGAGCGATCAGAATCCCGGAAAAAATCAAAAAAGTTGCCGCCGTCCCTACACGCGGAATTGTGACAAAAGTCGGCAGGAACGTGCCGATGATGCTTCCGATCGTATTGCAGGCGTTCAACCGTCCGACAACGGAGCCGCCCTCATCTAAACTTTCCACCGTATATTTGACAAGCGACGGCGTGGTCGTCCCCAAAAGGAACAGAGGAAATACAAAGATCGCCATGCACGCCGCAAACGCCGCCCATACAAGGTAGAACTCATTGACGGAAAATATTACGATCGCAGATATGGCGACGATCAGATATTTGCCGACAACCGGAATCGCGGCGATCCAGACGCCCGCGATCAGAATGCGTAAAAACAATCGGTCGGGATTCGGGTCGGCGTCCGCCTTTTTCCCGCCGTAGACATTCCCGAGCGCCATAGCGATCATGATCGTGCCGATAATGATGGTCCAGACGATCTGCGAAGAAGAAAAATAAGGCGCGAGCAGACGGCTCGCGCCCAGTTCCACCGCCATTACGGAAACACCGGCGAAAAATTCGGTCAGATACAAATACGTTTTACTTTTTAGGAGCATTGGACAGTACCCTCATGGAATTTAATATGGCAAGTACGGCGACGCCGACATCGGCGAAAACCGCCTCCCACATAGTAGCATATCCCAATGCGCCAAGCAAGAGCACAAGGAGTTTGACGCCGATCGCAAATATGATGTTCTGCCGGACAACGCGGACCGTCTGCCGCGCAATGGCATATGCCCGCGGGATTTTTTGCAGGTCGTCGTCCATGATTACAATGTCCGCCGCTTCGATGGCGGCGTCGCTGCCCAAAGATCCCATAGCGATTCCGACATCCGCGCGCATCAAAACCGGCGCGTCGTTGATGCCGTCGCCGACAAAGCCGACCGTCTTCGCGTTGCTTTTTTCCGCACTTGCATCCTGCATGATGCGCTCTAAACAGGCGACTTTATCCTGTGGCAGCAGTCCGGCATAAAACCGGTCAATCTTTAATTTGTCCGCGACCGATTCTGCGGTGGCGGCATTGTCGCCGGTCAGCATGACGCTTTCGGCAATGCCAGCCCTTTTCATGGACGCAATTGCTGCGGCGGAAGTTTCTTTTATGGTATCGTCGATGATGATCGTGCCTAAGAACGTATCGTCTCTTGCCACATAAAGGACGGTTCCCGCGTCTTTGCTTGCGGTAAAATCGATCCCGTTTGTGCGCATCAGTTTTTCGTTTCCGACGAGCAGGCGATACGATTCGCCGGAGGAGTTTACGACCGCCGAAATCCCCTCGCCGGAGACGGTCTTCGTATCCGTTACGTCCGAAACGTCTACGTTCCCCTCGCAGGCGGCAAGGATGCTGTTTGCGATCGGATGGGTGGAAAAGTGCTCTGCTTTTGCCGCAAGGAGCAAAAGATCTGTTGCAGAAATAACCGCGCCGTTTGCGGAGATGACTTTTTGAACCTTAAATTCGCCCTTTGTTAAGGTTCCCGTCTTGTCCATGACGATCGTATGCAGGGAACTTAAACGCTCCAAATAGTTGCTGCCTTTGATCAAAACGCCGATCTTCGAAGCGGCGCCGATCCCGCCGAAAAACCCTAACGGCACGGAAATCACCAGCGCACACGGGCAGGATACGATCAAAAAGATGCACGCACGACGTATCCAGCCGGAGAACGGGGAACCCGTAATAAGCGGCGGCAGAACGGCAAGTACCGCGGCGCCGATCGTTACGACGGGTGTATAATATTTTGCAAAACGCGTAATGAAATTTTCGAGACGCGCTTTTTTCTCGCTTGCTGTTTCCACCAGTTCTAAGATACGGGCAACGGTGGAGTCTTCATAAATCCTGGCGGCGCGGACGCGGAGGGTGCTTTCGCCGTTGATGCAGCCGCTAATCACATCATCGCCGATATCGGCTTTTTTTGGCACCGATTCACCGGTTAAGGCGGAGGTGTCGATATAGGAGGTACCGCTTACCACGACGCCGTCAAGAGGAATCTTTTCGCCGGGACGGATCAGCAGGATATCGCCGATGGCGACGTCTTCGGGATCGACTTCCTCTACCTTGCCGCCTCGTTCGACGAACGCTGTATCAGGAGCGAGGCTCATCATTTCCGTGATGGACGCCCGGCTTTTGCCGACGGCGTAACTTTGGAATAATTCGCCGATTTGGTAGAATAGCATAACCGCGACGCTTTCCGCGTATTCACCGATAGCGAATGCCGCGAATGTCGCAACCATCATCAGGAAATTTTCGTCAAAAATCTGACCGTTTTTTATGTTGCGTGCCGCCTTCCAAATGATATCGTATCCGATAATCAGATACGGAATCAAAAACAACAGGAAAATGCCCGGCTGCGGCAGTACTGCGGCAAGCGGCAGCGCGGAATTTACCGCTAAAAGGATCAGATAGATCACTGCGGTAAGCAGGATTCTGTATAAGGTTTTTTTCTGTTTTTTTGTCATGTTGATCGTCCGCCTATGTCGAAAAATGCTCTTCGTTAAACGCAGTTGTTCCGATGGCAAAAACAGTTGCCGCTAAATTTCAATGACGCAGTCCGGTTCGATCTTTTCGCATGCTGCGACCGCCTGCTTAACGATATCGTCAAAACGATCGTCCTCCGCTTCGAGCGTAAACTTCTGCGTCATAAAATTCACATTGGCGTCTATTACGCCGTCGATCTTTTTTACGGCTTCCGACATTTTTGCCGCGCAGTTCGCGCAGTCCACTTCGCATTTGAATTTCTTTTTCATAAGGTGCCTCCTATTCTTCAATATGGTCCAAACCCTGCTGGATGATCGTCCGCACATGATCGTCTGCCAAAAAATAGATCATGGACTTGCCTTCACGGCGCGAGCCGACAAGTTTGGATTGTTTTAATATTTTCAACTGGTGGGAAACGGCGGACTGCGTCATGTTAAGCGCATCGGCAAGTGCGCCTACGTTAATCTCGGCATCGAACAGCGCGAATAAAATTCGAATGCGCGTCGAGTCGCCGAAGATTTTGAAAAGTTCCGCCAAATCGTATAAGGTTTCTTCCCTCGGCGGCGAAAAATTCTGTGAGATAAACATAGGCTTAAGTCCTTTCCTTTGGATTTATAGAAATGTTCATTTGAACAACTGTTCATATATTCAATATAACGCGTTTATTTGTAAATGTCAAGAGAAGAATGGACATTTTATAATAAGAACAAGCAATCTCCGTGCGAGCTTAAGGCATTCTTGCCGTCGAACAGGGCGATTTGTTTGTTCTCAATGAGGGATTGGATGATGATTGATTTTAATAGGGAAGGGTAGTTCTTGAAAAAAAGAAAGGGACGAACCCTTCAAGAGATTCGTCCCTTATCATAAGCGATTTTCCAACGGGCAGTCGCACGCTCAATTCGCTTGCCCCCAAGCATTTTGGGATCAAAGCCGCTCTCGCGAAAGATCTGCGTCGGGCCTTTTCCCGCGTGGTATTCATCCATGAAATGCTTTTTGAACTCCGGCGTATACAGAATGCGGGCTTCATTCGCATCCATAACGTGCGGATTGCTCATTAACGTGCGGATGTCCTCGGCGCTTAATTTCTTTTGAGCCATGTGCGTCCCTCCTTTCGCTGTTCTCGCTTATGCTAAACACGACGGTGGAACATGCTCGTGTCTCAACCTGATCAGTGGTCAAAAAAATATGAAATTATCATAATAATACGGTATAATGCGATTTATTTGTTCAGTATATCACATCTTGCGGGAATGCACAAGTTATTGTAAAATGTTTTGCATGAAGAATTTTGCAAGCACAATGCGCCCGGGTCGCGTTCTCCTATATTTGTACCTTGCTTTTGTCATGGTACTGATGTTTTTCGTGTCGCTTTGTATCGCGGCGGCTTTTTTTGATGTATCGCGGGGCGGCTGTACAGTGCTGCCGAATCCGATTCATTATGAAACGTCCGATATGCAAGGCGGGGAAATTCACCTTCCGAACCGGATTGGCGTAAGGCGCGGCGGCAGCGTGACGGTTACGGCAAAACTGCCGGAAGTATATGCGGGCGAGACATATTTGGCGTATTATCCGTATCATCAGGAAGCCTACGTCTACATCGACGGCGATTTGCGTGAGCATTATAATGGGACGGACAGTTTTTTCGAGACGAATCTTCCGTCAAAAGGCGTCCGCTTTATTCCAATCTCACAACAGGATGCGGGAAAAGACCTGTCGGTTACCTATACCAGCAAAGAGCAGCGTTATATCGGCGTTTTGAACGAGATTTTGATCGGAAGTCCCAGGGCGGTGCTGTATCATAACTTCCATGGCACCCTGTTCGTAATGGTGGTCGGGATGCTGATCCTGTTCTACGGAATGATGCTGTTCGGAATTAGTTTTGCACAGGCGGACCGCGAACTGCGGCTGCCCTATAATTATCTTGGAATGTTGTCGTTCTGCGTCGGAGCATGGTTCGTGCTGCAGACGAATGCCGGGCAGATCTTTGTCGGGAACACGGCGTGGCTGCAATGGATTGAGACGCTTATGCTGGCGATGGTGCCGTTTCCCATGGCGCGTTTTATGGATATTTGCGAACAGCGGCGGTACGGGAAGGCGTTTGATATCGTAAGCATATTGAATCTCGGCGTGGTGCTTTTAGACCTTTTGCTGACGGCGGTGGGATGCGATATGCTGATGATCATATGGGTGATTCACGCGGCGATTGCGATATCGACGGTCTGCGGCTTGGTATCGATCATCCTCCTTAAACTCCATGAAAAGGAAATATATGCCAACATCCGCTGGATCGTCGCGGCAAGTCTGATCATGGCGGCGTGCGGGCTGGCGGAGATTTTTGTATACTACGTTCTGCCGCAGTTTGGGGATGGAACCTTTTTCATCATCGGCGTACTGACATTTTTGTTGTGCTGCTTTATCTGGGTGCGGCAGCGGCATCTGCGCCACATGACGGTGCGGCAGACAGTTGTGGCACAGTCGAGGATGCGCAACGCCTTGCTGGAAAATGTATCCAATGCGATTGAACGCCCCACAGAGATCGTTCAGACGCAAAGCGCGGCAATCGCGTCTATCTGTAATAGCCAATGGACAAGGAAAGCGGCGGATGACATCCATGACGAGGCGGCAAGGATTTTGTCGATGCTTGACGATATTGCCGACTATGTAAAACTCGAAACGAAAATGTTATCCCCGCAGAATATTCCGTACGAGGTGGAGAGCCTTGTGCGGGCGATTGGGCGGCGGGCGGAGATCTACCGCACCAATAAAGATATTCAGTTTTCATGTGACGTCGATCCTATGGTGCCGAAGGCGCTTTTAGGGGATGTGGAGAAAATAAAACGGATCATAAATTCCCTGCTCGCGTCATCGTTTCGATTTACAAAAGAGGGCGGGGTTCATGTCAGCCTTGCGTTTTCGGCGGCGGGATTTGTGCGGCGCGGAGATTTGACGATCACGGTAGCGGACAGCGGCGGTGGAATCCCAAAAGACGTGAACGCGAACCGGCTCTTTGTTATGACGAAGCAGAACGCGGATAGTAACGGGCCGACATTGTCATTGTCCGTTGTCGGTGGGATGGCGCGGATGCTTGGAGGCAATGTGCGGATCAAGGAAACCAACGAACACGGGACGACGATTGTCGTGACAATACCGCAGCAGGTCGTGGATGCGGCGTCTTACAGCGGGGGAACGAGATAAGAAAATGGAAAAAAGGGCGGGAAGCAAAAAAACAGACGAGTATTCGCTGATCTATCGTGGAATTGCGCTGAATTACAGCATTGTTGTTGCGATTGTCGTGATTCTTTCCATCTTTGCGTTGGGGGAAAACGGCACAGAGCAGACGCAGGTTGTAATTGGCAGCGCGTATCTGAGGGAAGCCGTTGCTAATCCGGTGACTTGGATAATTTTTTCCTGCTTTGCGGCATTTGGCGGATTTGTCTGGGGGATTACGGCTCAGATTTCCAAAAAACAGATCATAGTCGAGGATATTTCGATTCAGGAGGATTTCAGCAGCGCCAATATCAGCGACGTTGCGCGGCAGTTATGGGGACCGGTCAATGCGATATCGGACAAGAGCGCAATCATTTTAGGCGAGAAGGAAAACGAGGAGGTCAGGGCGCGGATCATGGAGATGATCGATGCAAATGAAGACATCTCGCTGGTAATCAACGAAATGGTCGATCTGTCCATGATTATTTCCAAGACCATGCAGATTCATTCGTCGCCATACCGCCTGGCGGAGCTGATCGCCGAGAGCCGCGATATGGTTATGCCGGAAATCAAAAAAAAGGGACTCGCCATGACGATCAACAGCGATCCGCATATTCCCTCCATGCTGATCGGCGATGCACCGCGCATCCAGCAGATGTTGATTACGATTTTATCGAACGCGGTAAAATACACCGACGAGGGCGGAGTGACGCTTTCCGTCGGAATGGAACCGATGTTTGCCGGTGATATCGGGCTGGTGGTTTCGGTCAAAGATACCGGGCGCGGCATATCGGGGGAGACGGTCGATCATCTTTTTGATTCTTATCGGAACGCTCCGAATGGACGCGAGGCGGGATTTAAGGGAACGGGGCTTGGCATGGCGATCGTTAAGCGGCTTTTGGATTTGATGAAAGGCTCCGTTGCGGTAAAAAGCGAACTTGGGAGCGGAACGGAATTTATCCTGCGGATTCCGCAGCGGGTATATGATGTTGCGGAAATCGGTGAGATCGAATGGCAGGAGGAAATGCAGTAAAACTGGGCAGACGGCTTTTTACGGCATAGAAGGAAGTCCGAGCATAAGAAGAATATTTCGGACGATATAATGCAGCAGCAAGATGATGGCGGCACCGGCGAGCGCACTGACAACGAAGCGCTCCGGCGCCGCTTTATTTGCGTTACGTTCTGATGTCGATTTGTTTGCGCCGCATGCCGCTTCGGAAGAAGGAGGCGTTTTCTTTTCGAAAAACAGCCTTTTAAGAAAAAGAAGGATGCCGGCAAGGAAAACCAGAAAGCCGTATGCAACGATCGGGTGATACAGGAGGGAGCGGACGACATGTCCGTGGAGCAGACTGTAAAAGGCACGCGTTCCGCCGCATCCCGGACAGTACATGCCGGTCAGTCTGCGGAACATACAGGTATAGTTGTCAAAAAAAGAGAATACATATTGCATAAAGGTAAGTATATCCGCTATATCTGGTACTTGTCAACATCGGTTTTGGGGTGTATACTAAATATGTATAATTGTCGAAATTTTTAAGGAAAGGAGATGCCGCATATGGATTTTAATCTGGATAATAAATATGCAGTTCCGTTTTCTGCGCCATCCGACGGCAGAGCGGATGCCGGTTTCTCCTTTGGCAAGGGCGGTGAGGACGCATTTTCGGTCGGCAAGGTCGGGAAAGCGGAAAAGCCCGGCGAAGTCGACGAGAAGAAAAAGCCGGGCGGCAAATCCTCTCCCGAAGACTGCGAGACTTGTAAGAACCGCAAATACAAAGACGGCTCGGACGAATCGGATGTATCGTTCCAGACGGCGACCCATGTCGACCCGTCTGCGGCGGGGGCGAAAGTACGCGCCCATGAGCAGGAGCACGTGTCGAACGCATACTCCAAGGCGGCGGAAGCGGGAGGCAAAGTTTTATCCGTCGGCGTCGCAATCCATACGTCGGTCTGCCCGGAATGCGGACGGATCTATGTATCGGGCGGCGTGACCCATACCGTGATCGCTTATCCGAACGGAGAGGGCGGCTCGAAGATCGAAAGCACGAACGGCGACCCGGAAGACAAGCCGAGTCCGGCGGCGAATACCGACGGAGCAGAAGGCGCATCAGCAAAGGGCTCCGGCAGGCGTGCGGGCAGACAGGATTTTTCGGTGGGCGAACCGGCGCAGACATCGGCGATAAGCGGTTCACCGGCGGCGGAGTCCACGGCGGAGCCCGCGCCGCGTGTTAAGGCGCCTTCCGATACGGCGGAGGGCGTGACAAAAGCCGCTGCGAAGGCGCGGGTTCCGCGGATGAATCCGTATGCTGCTGCAGAAAGAGCGGCGGAAGCGGGACGGTCACGAGGGGCGATTTTCCGTGCAAGAGTGTAAGCGGAACGATGCGGGAATCATCTATTGCCTTGCGAACAAACAATCTCAAGTGTGAGGTTAAGGCATTCTTGCCGTCGAACACGTAAGATTCGTTTGTTCACCACGCTTTACACCGAATATAGAATTATGTTAGAATACCGTTTAGTCTGCGGATCAGACGGTATTATTTTTTTGTAGAGGAGAACTTGACGAGTGGACATTAATACAAAGATAGCGGAAGAATTGTCTATCCGCCCCGCGCAGGTCGCGGCAACCGTAAAATTGATCGACGAAGGAAATACGATCCCGTTTATCGCACGCTACCGCAAGGAGGCGACCGGGGCGCTGAACGACGAAGTGCTGCGCAACTTATATGAACGCTTGCAGTATCTGCGGAATCTTGAAGAGAAAAAGGAGAGCGTTCTTTCAAGCATCGCGGAACAAGGGAAATTAACGGACGAACTGCGTGCGCAGATTGTAGCGGCGGAAACGCTGGTTTTAGTGGATGATCTGTATCGACCGTACCGTCCCAAGCGGAGGACGCGGGCGACCGTGGCAAAAGAAAAAGGATTGGAGCCGCTGGCGCAGTGGATGTTTGCGCAGGAGGCGGATCGCAGGCTTTTGGAGGCGGCGGCGGAATACATCAATGAGGAAAAAGAAGTCGCCACGGCGGAGGACGCCCTTGCCGGTGCAAAAGATATCATAGCGGAACAGATTTCCGATGAAGCGGAGTACAGAATCTATATCCGCTCTTTAACCGAGGAGAAGGGCGTCATAACGGCAAAAGCAAAAGATGCGGAGGAGGAAAGCGTATACGAGATGTATTATGATTTTTCCAATCCGTTAAAATCGCTGCCGGGTTATCGCGTGCTGGCATTGAACCGCGGAGAAAAAGAAAAAATATTGAATGTGAAGATCGAGGCGCCCGAAGAGGAGATAATATCTTATTTGGAGGGCAAGATCATAAGGACGCAGGCGGCGGACGTTGCGGCGGCGCTTTCCGATGCGGTCAGGGATGCTTACTCGCGGCTTATTGCGCCGTCGATCGAACGGGAAATCCGAAACGCGCAGACCGAAAGCGCGGAGGACGCGGCGATCAAGGTGTTCGGCAAGAATTTAGAGCAGCTTTTGATGCAGCCGCCGATTACCGGGAAGGTTGTTTTAGGATGGGACCCGGCGTTTCGAACCGGATGCAAACTTGCCGTTGTGGACGAGACGGGAAAGGTGCTGGATACGACGGTCATTTTTCCGACCGAGCCGCAGAACAAAGTGGAAGAGTCAAAAGCAACGGTAAAAAAACTGATCCATACGTACCATGTCGGGCTGATTTCCGTTGGGAACGGAACGGCAAGCCGCGAGTCAGAAGCGATCATAGCGGATATGTTAAAAGAGATTGACGCGCCTGTGCAATACGTGATCGTCAATGAAGCCGGGGCTTCCGTGTATTCGGCGAGCAAACTCGCAACCGAGGAGTTTCCGAATTTCGATGTCGGACAGCGGAGTGCGGCGTCGATTGCGCGCCGTTTGCAGGACCCGCTCGCGGAACTGTGCAAGATCGATCCGCAGTCCATCGGCGTCGGGCAGTACCAGCACGACATGAACCAGAAGAAATTATCCGAGGCGCTTTCGGGAGTGGTCGAGGATTCGGTCAATAAGGTGGGCGTGGACTTAAACACCGCATCGGTATCGCTTTTGTCCTATGTTTCCGGGATCAACAAGACCTTAGCGAAAAATATCGTTGAGTACCGGGAAGCAAACGGGAGTTTCAAAACGAGAAAAGAATTGCTTTCCGTGAAAAAGTTAGGACCGAAAGCATTTGAACAGTGCGCGGGATTCCTTCGCATCCGTGACGGGGAGAACGCGCTGGATGCGACGGGCGTACACCCGGAAAGTTACGAGGTTTGCGAAAAACTGCTTGCCGGACTCGGGCACGGGCTGGATGAGGTCAAAGGCGGCGGCTTGCAATTCGTATCAAAAGAAGTTGCGTCGGTTTCGGAAAAGGCGGCGGAACTCGGCATCGGAGAACTGACGCTTGCCGACATCATAAAAGAACTGGAAAAGCCGGGGCGCGACCCAAGGGAGGATATGCCAAAGCCGATCCTTAGGAGCGACGTAATGGATATCGCGGATTTACGACCCGGCATGATCTTAAAAGGAACGGTGCGCAATATTGTCGATTTCGGAGCATTTGTCGATATCGGCGTCCATCAGGACGGATTGGTGCATATTTCCCGGATGACGGATCGGTTTATCAATCATCCGCTGGAAGTCGTGTCGGTCGGCGACATCGTTGAAGTGGAAGTCGTCGAGATTGATGAGAAAAAGCAGCGGATCGGGCTTTCCATGCTGATTGGAAAGAGTACGGCTGACAAGCCGGGGACGGGCAAAAAAGCCGCGAAAAAAGAGAGTCCTTCGGATGACAAAACGCATGGGAAAAACCGCGGACGAAAGCAGGGAGACGGAGCCGACAGGCGCAGACCGGACGGCAGACGTCCCGGAAAGCATGGACAAAATGGCGATGCGCATGGCCGGGTGCGCAGCGGCGAGAAGGGTAGTTTCGGAAGTTCTTTGGGCGACCTGCTGGCAAATTTGGAGTTATAATATGTGGATTTAATAAACGCATTTATGGAACGGAGAAAAAAATGAAGGCTGGAATCAGAAAAAGGATGGGGCTGCTTGCGCTTATAGGGATGACGGTGCTGGCGGTACTGGCGCCGGCGGCGGATGTGTCTGCTGCAAGTCCGTATACGGTATCGGTGAATGTGACGGCAAATGTCATTACGGTGTATTACGGCGATACGCCGATTCGGGCGATGACCTGTTCGACCGGCGAGGATACGCCGCGCAAAGGGACGCGCTACCTGCGGGAGAAGTACCGATGGAAGAACCTGTATCACAACAGTTACGGGCAGTACTGCACGCGGTATGACGACCATATGTTGTTCCATTCGGTGCCGTATATGATCGATGGGGATAATTCCTCGCTGGCGGCCGGACTCTTTGACAAACTCGGCACGCCGGATTCCATGGGCTGTATTCGTTTGCTCTGCGGGGATGCGAAGTGGTTTTACGATACGGTTCCGTCAGGGACGAAGGTGACGTTTTACTGCGATGCGGAAAATCCCGGGGCTCTTGGATGGCCCTATTGTTCCTCTCGGCAGGGGATTTCGATGAAAGGCGCATATGATCCGACGGACCCGGCGGAGAACGTAGACTGGAACCGTTTTTGTCAGAGCGCATTCGACCCGGAATATTATCTTGCCTACAACGCCGATTATGAAAGCATCGATCAGAACTGGACGGACGTGACCTTAAAACTGCATTGGGTCATGGAAGGGATGTACGAGGGACGCAAGGCGTCGCCGTATTTTGACGTGAATGTCTACAAGGGGCAGCATCCGGAACTGCATGAGGCGTACGGGGACAACCTTTTCCGCTATATTGTGCAGTATAACGCGGATGTGGCAAAAGGGATTAATGTGCCGGAATCTCTGGTGCGCGCCCAGGAGGGTGAAGACGTGACAGAGACGGCGATCGCTACCGACGGCAGCACGGTGACCTTTGTAAAACAGGCATCGGGCGGCGTGCTGCGAACCATCGTTTTCCCGGACGGAACTGTTAAGAAGTCCATTACGAAAATGGATGAAAACGGTTCGGTCAAAACGACGGTGCTGTCCGTTGAAAGCCCGGTTCAAGCTGGGCAGCCCGGACAGGCAGTACAGGCGGTACAGCAAATGCCCCTCGAGCAGGCGACACAATAAATGCGGAAATCATTTTTCATCTAATCTTGTCTTGGGAACAAACAAATCCCCGTGTTCGACGGCAAGAATGCCTTAACCTCATACGGAGATTGTTTGTTCTCGGCACAAAAGTTGATTTCCGCGACATGATAAAGAATCGCCTTGACACATGCGCCTTCGCCCCTTATAATTGGGGCGTAACTTTTTCAGGGCAGGGTGAGAAAACGGTGCGTTTTCAATTCCCGACCGGCGGTGACAGTCCGCGAACTGCATGCCTTGCAGCTGATCCGGTGGGATTCCGGAACCGACAGTATAGTCTGGATGGGAGAAAGAGAGGTCAAATTATGTCTACCATCAATTCCGGGGCAACTACGTCAATCCAAGCGAACAACACATCAAAAGTCAGCGTGCGCTACCTCACGGTAACTGCGATGCTTGCGGCGATCGCGTTCATTTTGCAGTTTTTTGAATTTCCGATTCCGCTGATGCCGACATTTATCAAACTCGATCTGTCCGATTTGCCGGGATTGATCGCGTCCTTTGCGTTAGGACCAGTTTCGGGCGTGCTGGTATGCCTGATTAAGAATCTGATCCATCTGACGTTGTCTCAGACCGGCGGCGTCGGAGAAATGTGCAACTTTCTTCTCGGGGCGGTGTTTGTGCTGCCTGCTGGAATGATATACAAATACAATAAAACGAAGCGCGGCGCGGTTGTCGGCTCACTTGCCGGGGCAGTCGTTATGGCTGCACTGTCGTTTCCGATCAATTATTTTATCACCTATCCGGTCTATGAACTGTTCATGCCGGAAGAGGTGATCGTGGCGGCGTATCAGGCGATTCTGCCGTCCGTACAGACGCTGCCGCAGTGCCTGCTTGTTTTCAATGTGCCGTTTACGGCTTTTAAGGCGCTTTGCTCGGTTGCGGTTGCGCTATTGGTATACAAAAAGTTGTCTCCGATTCTGCACGGAGAAAAATAAGAATAAGGAGTATTAAGTTTATGCCGCTTACATTTTCTTCAAAAATTGAAGTGAAAGATCTTCTGCGTTACAATTTCTATCAGAATTATCGTTCTGCGGGAGGGTTGCTTTTCGTTGTCTTTGCAGCAATTATGATCGCCGCCGGCATATCGGAAGTTATGTCGCAGCGCCCCGTTATGTCGGTTGGGTATTTCCTGTTCGGATTCTTCCTGCTGGCATGGACGCCGTTCAAACTGAACCTTGTGGCGCCGCGGATATACGAACTTTCGCCGGTGCTGCAAAATCCTTTGGAATACACGCTGGATGAGGACGGGATTACCCTTCATACGGACGTGGAATTGTCCGAGCCGACGGTGACGACGGACGATCCGCAGACGGAAAAAGTCAGTTGGAACGACATCTACAAGGTGGTATCGACAAAGAATAACCTGCTGATTTATACGAACCGGAAAAACGCGTGGATTATTCCGCTGCGCAATATTGTGGACGAATATCCCAAGATCAAGGAGATCTGTGCAGCAAAACTGGATGTGCACCGCTGCAGGCTGAAGTAAAATGGAAAAAAGTTTTTGGACCGATGCGCCGGAAGAGACAAAGGAAATTGCCCGCGGACTTGGCAGAGGGGCAAAGGCGGGAGAAGTTTATGCGCTGATCGGGGATTTAGGCGTCGGGAAGACCGTTTTTTCCAAGGGCTTCGCGGAAGGATTAGGGATATCCGAGCCGATTACGTCGCCGACGTTTACGATTGTGCAGGAGTATGACGGCGGAAGGCTGCCGTTTTACCACTTTGACGTCTATCGGATCGATGATGCGGAAGAGTTGTTCGAAGTCGGACTGACCGAGTATCTGTACGGCGAGGGGGTCTGCCTGATTGAGTGGGCGGACAGGATTGAGGACTTGCTGCCGCAGGGCGCGGTGCGGATTACGATAGAAAAAGATGTGCCGGAGAAGCCGGACAGGCGGAAGATTTCGATAAAATAAAGATTTGATATTTGCGTTTTTCCCGGAGTAAGGAAATGAAGATAATTGCGCTCGACAGTTCAGGACTTGCTGCATCTGTTGCGATATTAAATGAAGATATACTAATTGCGGAATACACGGTGGATTTCAAGCGGACGCATTCGGAGACGCTGCTTCCCATGCTGGATGAGATCATGAGCCGGACCGAACAGCAGATGGAAGATGTGGACGCGATCGCCGTCGCCGCCGGGCCAGGCTCGTTTACGGGGCTTCGGATCGGCTCCGCAACGGCAAAAGGATTAGGGCTTGCACTGGACATTCCGGTGATCGCGGTTCCTACGACCGAGGGGCTGGCGTACAATCTTTGGGGAGCGAAGGGGCTTGTTTGTCCGCTGATGGACGCAAGGCGCCATCAGACATATACCGGGATATATTCGTTTGCTGCCGACGGAGATATGCGTACCTTGCGGGAGGCGTGCGCCGTGGATGTGGATGAGATTATCGGAGACTTGAATGCCCGGGGAGGAGAGGTTACATTCTTGGGCGACGGGGTGCCGGTGTTTCTTGAAGATATTAAGTCAAAATGTAATATTCCGTATCGCTTTGCGCCGCAGCATTTGAACCGCCAGAGGGCGTCTTCGGTGGGTGCGTTGGCGTACTTGTATCTGCGCGGCGGGAGAGCGGAATCGGCGGATATGCCCCGCCCGGATTATCTGCGGCTGTCGCAGGCGGAACGCGAACGCTTAGAGCAAAAAAAGGCGGCGCAGCCCGCATCGGAAGGAAAGGTATGATCCGCAAGGCGAAGGCTGCGGATGTCCGGCGCATTGCCGAGATTTCGGAGGCGGCGTTCTGCGGCGGCTGGAGCGCGGACGACATCGCGGGAACGGTGGATCAGAGTCAGGCGTGCGTGTGGATTTATGAAGAGGCGGACGAGATTTTAGGATATGTGATCTTCTACTTTGCGGCGGACGAAGGGGAGATCCCGTCCATTGCGGTGAAAGACGCCGCACGCAGACGAGGGGTTGCCAGCCGT
>CAJOQZ010000009.1 GCA_905236585.1 uncultured Lachnospiraceae bacterium | reverse complement strand
CGTCTCCATGCGCTCCATCGCCGTAATATGGTTTCCCATATACAACTGCGCCAAAGTGATCCTGTCCGTCAGAAAATTGTCCATCGGATATTCGTAAAAGGTCGGATGATGTTCTTTATATGTCGAAACATCCCCGTCCGTCAAAACATCCTCTAAGAAAAAATCCCCGTATACGCCCATCTGCGCATGCATAAGGGCGTCAAAATATCCCCTCGTTCTCTCCGGCAGACCGGCGGCTTTCGTATATGCGTCCTTCTCCGTATAAAGCGATCCCACGAATGCAATATCGTGGGAATACTTCTTTTTATCCTGCTGCGACGTCTGCAAAAACATCTTCTCTTTGCCGTCCGTCCGCGCACCCAGCGGCAGATGAAAAATATGTGCCGGATTATAGCCTGCTATCTCGTTATAGATTTCCCGGTCAAAGACAAACGTCCGGTTCCACTCGTTGGCAATGGAACGGGAGAACAGTTCCATTACCGGAGAATCCACCACCCATGAAACGTAGCGGATATGGAAGATATTACATACCTCCGACAGCATCGGAAAAAAATTGATGGAAAACACAAAATCCGCCGGATGCCTGGAAAGGTACTGCCCGACCTCGTTCACCTGCTGTGCCGGGTAGATGTCCTTCCGCTCCAATTCAATCGTACATACATCCACCTCAAAGCCGAACGTCTCAAAGGTCGCAATAATATCCGGCTCGCATATGCTGTTGTAGCGGTAGAAGAAAACCCGCATACTCCCCCTTGCCGCATCTGAAACGGTTCATGCGATGCGAACCGCTGTCCGCTTTTCTTATCGTGCATTTATCATGCGCTTATTATAATTTATCGCTGTGCGTCATCCGGCGCAAACGTCAGACGGATCTTCTCCAAATAATCCTCGAGCGCAATGTCGTTATCGAGAAAACTATGGTTCAGATTGCTGATCAGAATCGCGAGATCCCCGCCGTTCATGTACGGATTATCCCGATTGCCGTCAAGTTCCCCCAAAATCGTAAGGCGCATCCATTCATAGTCATAGCCGGTAATCGGCGCATCCGTCGTCGCCGCGATCATGATCGGTTCAAAATAGAAACGCTGGAAGAAGTTGTAGAGTATCTCATCCTTATATGTCGCGAACAACTCCGGTCGCTGCTTCAGCCAGAACAGCATCTGTATTTCGAATTTCGGACGCTCCATGAACCAGAGGTTCCTCTCCCAAAGGTTCTCCGTGACCGGCGCGGGCTTTGCATGGACGGTGCGCGAAACCAGCTGCGACGTGCCGACCTTTCCCGCCAAAAGCAAAAGCGGATAAACGAACTTCGTCTCCGCGTATCCGACGCCCTCCGCAAAGGTGCTGCGTGCACGTACAAGCAGATCCCTGCGGAAGAGTTTGCCCGTACAATCCAATGTCATGATCTCGCGTACAAGGAACTCTTTGCGCAGTTCCACATCCGACAGATCGAACGCTCCGAACATGCTTGTTCCTAAAATATCGCTTTCCGTTCCGTCCGGGGCGATACTGCGATATGCGCTTTGCAGAATATCCAGCCCGTTCTTCTCCGCCAGCGCCACCATGCGCTCGCAGGCATCCTTCTCCAGCAGATCATCCCCGCTTACGAACATCACATAACGCCCCTGGGCGTAGGATAACGCGAGGTTCTTCGTCGCTCCCATTCCCGCATGATCCTTCTGCATCAACGCCGTTACGCTGTTCGGGTAACGGTCGGCAAAATCCTTGATGATCGCCATCGTCGCATCTGTAGACGCGTCATCCGCTAAAATGATATCCAGATGCTCCATCGCCATCGTCTGATTCTCAATGGAATGCAGGCACGGCAGGATGTGCTTCGCCTCGTTGTAGCAGGGAATAATGATACTGACGATCGGATCAAAGGTTGTTGTCTGCATGGAACGTTCCTCTCTTTCTGTTCGATGTACGGTAACGGTTCTTTCGTCGCAAAACCGCTGCGCTCGTTTTTTGTTACAATTATATCACTAATGACTGTATCACGCAAACTGCTATTTTATCCATGTCCTCGGAACAAACATTTCTCCGTGTTCGACGGCGAGAACGCCTTAACCTCACACGGAGAAACGTTTATTCTATACGCATAAGTTGCAGTTGCCTCCATTCTGTGCTATAAATGTTAGCAGATGAAACGGGATCGTCCGGGGTCACTACCGGATATTTTTCCGCCAAAGGAGGGCAGCCTTTTGAATACGGATGCTAAAGTTGCAGTCATTCTTCCAACCTACAACCGGGCGGATCGGATTTGTGCTTCCATCGAAAGCGTATTGGCACAGTCCTATCAAAACTTTGTTCTGCTCATCATCGACGACGCATCAAGCGACGATACTTCCGCCGTCGTAAGCCGTTACCGGGACGGACGCATCCGTTATTATCGTTCCGACCGCAATCAGGGAGCCGCCGCGGCAAGGAATCTCGGGCTTTCTTACGTGCCCGGCGACGTCAGTTACATTGCGTTTGAGGATTCGGACGATATCTGGCGGCAGCGAAAACTGGAAAAGCAGGTTTTTGCCATGCAAAGCAGCCCTTCCGCCGGCATCTGCTATCACAAGATATCCTACGCCCTAGATTCCGTACGCCGCTATATTCTTCCCGACGAGCAAATTCCCCTTGAAAAAAAATCCGGCGATATTTACTCACAACTGTTATATGAAAATATGATCGACTGTCCTGCTATGTTGATACGCAAAGACATAATAGAAAAGGTCGGCGGGTTTGATACCTCGTTTCCAGCCCTGGAAGATTACGATCTGGCGCTTCGCATCTGTCGCGAAACGGAAGCCGTATTTCTTAATGAAATCCTCTTGGATTCCGCCATCTCCGACGGGGGCATCTCCTCCAACAGCGGCAGTTATCTGATCGCCAGCTGCAAACTGGTCGGAAAATACAAAAAAGACTACCTTGCCACCGGCAATTTCGACCGACGCATCCAAAAAATCCTTTCCGACGCAACGCAGGTCGGCATGCAAGAACTCATCATAAAACTGTTAGAGACAGTACTTAGGGTCAGTCACGAAATAAGTTGAACATAATTTGACGTAGGATTTGCGTTCATCTGCAAGGCGTCTGAATGAGGCGATGCGGTTGCATCGTCGATTGAAGACAACGCAGCAGATGGGCGCAAAGACAAGTCAAATGTTTAAGTTATTTCGTGACGGACCCTTAGCGCCTCCTCCTTCTCGTGATGTGCATCCGCGCTTTCGGCCTTTCCGGCGGATCTTCCTTCTTCTTTTCAACTGGCTCACCCGCGAACGCTCCCGATAAGCCTGTCGCGAATTTTCTGGAACAGTCGATGCAGTATCTCCCTTGGGTAATGACACGTCCGCAGCCGAGGCAGCGCAGTTGTCCCCCCTCTTCTTCCGTACTGCTTATCAGCCCCTCTTTGATCAGTTCCTCGATGACCTCACGCTCCACGCCCGTCGCTTCCGCGATCTCATCCGTCAGCGCTATCCCCGTTTCGTCCACGAACTCCTTTACCTTGCCGTAATCGTCGAGCATTCTATGCCCGCACTTTTTACATATATATCTGCCGGAACCCGTATATGTCAGCACCTCTTTACATTTTTCACATGTAACCGGCTTATTGTAGCGTTTGGTCTGCATTTTGTTGCCGGAAATATGCCGTTTTGTCTCGGTCATTGCTCCTGTCACTCCATTTTTCAAAAAACAACTGTTCATGTTCGCATGAACAGTTACGCCTATCATCCCGTAAATCCCAAAAAACTAATCCCAAAAACCCGCGATCTGCGCCTCCATCTCCTTGCCGCAGATCGGACATATCACCGGTTCGTCCTCTTCGAAGATCCTGACGGCACCCGCGCACCCAGGACATGCGCCCGTCACCGTTTCGTTGCCGCCTCCGGCGTATTCGATGTGAAGAAGGCTTACGGGTACGATCTTTTTACAGGCATCACATACCCCGGGACGCGTATATACCACCGTTCCCCGAATCTGTCCGCTTGCAAGACCCTCGCTGATAAGATCCGCCCGATCCGGAAAAAACCGATACGCCGTCTCCGGATCAATCGCCCTAAGCCCTGCGCCTTCCTGTATCCTGCACTCATATCCGCAAGCGCTTTTATATCGTTTGATATCTCCCATATGATTCACCCTTATTGCAGAAGCGTCAGCACCCCCTGCGTCGACTGGTTCGCCTGTGCGAGCATCGCCTGTCCCGCCTGTGCCAGCGTATTTACTTTTGAAAACTCCACCATTTCTTTTGCGTAATCCGCATCACGAATTCTTGACTCTGCGGCGCTTGTGTTTTCGCCCGCCGTATCGAGGTTCAAAATCGTATGCTCCAGACGGTTCTGCATGGCGCCGAGATACGCCCGCTGCGAAGAAACCAAATCGATCGCCGTTTCGATACTTTCGTTCGCCGATCCCGCCTCATCAAAACTTAATACCGACAGATTGCCGACGCCGATGGCAGTGGCGTTCATTGCATCAATCGTCACCGTGACCGCCTGTCCGCTTAATGCTCCGACCTGCAGGTGCAGTCCGCCTCTGCCCGTCACAGATCCTCCGGGGTCAGTTCCGCTGCCGCCGCTGGTATCTATGCCGTCCGCGCCGTTGAATACATTTTTGACTTTAGAATATCTTGTATCTATTTGATAATACCCGCTGCCGGAATTAGTCGGACTTCCAAACGCTTCCGTCTTTGTCTTGCTTAAGTCCCCCGCAAGAAGAGAACCCTGTCCGTTCGCGCCTCTTGCCTGCAATAGTTTTTTGGTAAAATCAATCGTGTCCGCGTCCGCCGACCGGAAAACATTGTATTCAAAATCCGACACGCCGTTGTAATCCGTGTGATTCGCTATCACTTCATTCAATGTCTTGCCGGAACTTAATTCCCCGAATACTGTATCAAGACCGCGTTGTAAGTTTTGCGCATTAACAGCAGCCGTATCATCTCCATTCGCCTTGTACGCCAAATATAAAGTCGCGATATAGCCCGCTCCATAATCCCGATAAGCGGAGTTTGCCATGTAACTTTTGATATCCGCCTCCGAAGACGACGGCGTAAGATGATTGCTGACCCAGCCGCTGTCGCCGCTCGACGTCTGCGCCGTCCCCTCAATGAACCATGATGGATACTTGTCGATTACCATGCCGTTCGTTAAGGTATCATACATCATGATATGGGTCATCTCATGGGCGATCGTCGCAGCAAGATCCGCCTTCTTCGCATCCGTCAGCGAGCCCGACGAATAGTCCGACGTATCAATCCGCATCGTATACGTCAGACTGGTCGATGCGGAAGAAGACGACAGTTCCAACTCCGCCCGGGCAAGCGTTCCGCCCGAACCGTCGATATTCGTAAGAGCAAGCCCCACGTTTTCACTGTTGCTCGCCGCATTGTCCCTTAGTTTTGTATACGCGCTTAGCAATTTACCCACAGCAAAAGACGCCGCATCCTTGCAGAAATTCGCCAACGCCTGTTCCTCTGTGGTGAAAGTATTCTGACCGATTCCTTCCGAACCATCAACGCTTGCATATTTTGTGCCGTCGCTCTTCTTCAGTTCAAAAGTCACCAAGCCGTCCGCCGTCTGCGCACGCTCCGCCGGAGCCGCCTTCATATCCGTATCGGAACCGGAAAGCGACCCGTCAAGCAGGTTCATCGTATTAAACTGTGTCGTGGAAGCGATACGATTGATCTCGGACGTCAGGCTGTCGATCTCTTTTTGGACGGCGTTGCGATCTATGCTGGTATTGGTGTCATTCGCCGCCTGAACCGACAGTTCCTTCATCCGATCCAAAATAGAATGCACTTCGCCTAAAGCGCCCTCGGCGGTCTGAATCAGCGATATCCCGTCGGAAGCATTCAAAGACGCACGGTTAAGCCCCCGGACCTGAAACCGCATCTTCTCCGAAATCGACAGACCCGCCGCGTCGTCACCTGCGCGGTTGATCCGGTAGCCGGATGATAATTTTTCTGCCGTCTTTCCCCTGCTGCCCGTAATAATGCCTAACTGACGGCTCGCGTTGTATGCCTGAAAATTGTTCTGCACTACCATATTGAAAATCCTTTTTGCCGTATCGGGCGGAAAATCCTTTTTCCTTACATAAAATATATCGTATCAAAAAACGGAAAAGCAATATGGAATGCACAATCGGTCGATTTTGATGCTTAAGCGGTTTGTATGTCCGCCCCGCTATACAATATCGCCCTCATCCAGACCGTATCTTCTCCTTTCGGCGTTGATCCGGACGTTCATATCGGCAAGAGACGCTTTGACGCGGTTATACCACGCCTCGTCCCTTCTGGTCGTCAGGCTTTGCGGGCGTTCATAATAGTCATAAAGCGGCTCCGGCACAAACGCCGCACCGTATTCTTTTGAAAGGCGCAGCAGGATATCCCAGTCTTCAAAAACCGACAGGCTTTCATTATAATATCCAATATTTTCAAAGCATTTCTTCTTAATCAACAAGGTGGTTCCGCTGATCATATTCCGCCGCAGCAGTTCGGGATAAATGTACCCCTCTTTCCGCACGGCTGAAATATCTCTTCGGGGAATGTACAGATCCTCCTCATCCCCCATACGGATATAGTGTGCCTCGCAATAGGCAAACCCCGTCCCCTGCGGCGCTTCCAAAAGCGAAATGATCTGCTTTTCCAATTTGTCCGGCAGACAGATGTCGTCATCATCGCAGAAAGCCACATAGTCATATTTTGAAGCACGAATGCCTACGTTACGGCTATGCGCCAGTCCGACGTTTTTTGGATTTCGGATATAGCGCACCCTTTCATCCTTGTATTCAGCAACGATTTTGGCAATTTCCTGTGTATCGGAGGCATCGTCCACTACGATCAGCTCCAATTTCGGGAATGACTGCTTCAGCACACTATCCATCGCGTCCCGCAGAAAACGCACGCCGTTGTAGGTCGGCAGAATTACCGATACACCGTCTATTCCGTAATATTTTTCTGCCAATTCGGCAAGCATCGAATCCAACGCCTCCCCCGAGGGGACTTCACGACCGGTCAGAGAGATGATATCCAAAACACGTCTTCCTTTTGCAAACAACAGATCATTGTCGACCCAGTAAGGGAACACTTCCGCCGCCACCTTCTGCATCCTTCGAAACGCCTTTATGCTGACCGGATTCGCATCTCCCAGTAGCGATATGCCCCTAAGCGCGGAGACAATCGGCTCATAAACGAAAGACATCATAAAATCCGCCTCGACCGCACGCTCTTCCTCTTTTGTCAGGACGCGGTCCGCCACACGCCGCTGCAGCGCGGCAAGTTCCCCATTCAGATATTCTTCCAGTTCCGTCGAATTATTGAAATGCATCGCGAAAGACTCCTCCTTCTGTCATATGAAACGTAATCGCGCCTCACAGTATATTGCAGTCTTCGATCATGACCGGCTTGCCCGCATAGCGGAACCGCTCCGCCTCAGGGGACGGGTCGCCGTAATAGGCATCGGCTGCGTAAAAAGAAGCCCATGGATCGACTCCGTTGTCAAATATCCCCAGTCGCTTCTCATAAAAAGCCTCAATCGTCTGTACAT
>CAJOQZ010000008.1 GCA_905236585.1 uncultured Lachnospiraceae bacterium | reverse complement strand
TTGCCATGCATGATATCGGAACGATGTTTGCCGTCGATGCATGGCAAAAAAAGCATCCCTGCTATATTCTCGTGCCGCAGTACGATCGCGGACAGCACTGGTCGATGCAGGAAACGGGCAGCACGGTCTGGGCGTTGTTTGCGGAGGTCTTACGGTCGCAGATGGATATTGATTCGGGGCGGATATACATATACGGTTACAGCGCGGGCGGGGTCGGGACGCTTCGCATGGTAAAGGAACATCCGCTCTTTTTCGCGGGCGCGGTTTCCATCTGCGGCGCAACCGGAAAGTCGGACTTATTGCATTTGAAAGAAACCCCGCTTTGGCTGGTTCACGCGGCGGACGACAATATCGTAAAGGCAACGTATCGCGGTCCGCATACGAGGGAACTGGCGCATTATGGCTCCCGGGATATTTATGACGCTCTGTCGCCGGACGCAAAAGATTGGGATTTCCATTATACGGAATATCCGCAGGGATGGATGAAGGAACACTACGGCGTGAATCCGCATTGTTCTTGGGTTGCGGTGTCTGACCCGGCGAATGACGCGATCCGGGAGTGGCTGTTCGCGCATTGTTTACGGGAGAGAGAGTAGATGATTGATATTTTCGGCACGCTTGGCCCTGCCTGTTCGAATGAAGACATCTTAGAACGGATGTTTCAGGAAGGGATGACGGGTATGCGCCTCAACCTGTCGCATATGATGCTAAGCGACAATGAGGAGCAGATCCGCTTGATAAAAAAGGCGGCGTCCAGCCAGAAAAAAGAGGCAAAAATTCTGATTGATTTGCAGGGACCGGAACTGCGCATCGGAAACCTGATGCGTCCGCTTCCGTTAAAAAAAGGAGATGCGGTGGTCTTAAAGGAGATCCGTTCGCCCAAAGAGGCGGAGGCGTCTGCTTTTTTCGAGGACGATCCTTCGGAGGGACAAAAAGTGATCCCGTTAAGTCGGACGATTCTTCGGATGATGGATGCGGATGAGGACTTTCTGATGGACGATGGGAAGATTCTCGCGCATGTTGACCGGTGGGGGGAAAATGAAGTGTCGGCGACGATCTTACGCGGAGGGACTCTTTCTTCGCGCAAAAGCATTACGGTAAAAAAAGACACCTCCCATCTTCCGTCGTTGACCGAGGCAGACCGGATCAATCTGAAAACGGCGGTTCGCCTTGGCGTGTTTGGCGTGATGCAGCCGTTTGTGCGCGGCAAATCGGACTTGGAAGAGGTGAGGGGCGCGTTGTCGGAAGTCGGCGGAACTGGATTAAAAATCTATGCGAAGATCGAGAATCGTATGGGCGTAGAAAAAATCGATGAGTTGATCGGCTCGGCGGACGAGATCGTGATCGCACGCGGGGATCTGGGGAACGCCATGCCGCTGTGGGAGCTGCCCGGCGTACAAAAGCAGATTGCGAAAAGATGCAATGCTTCCGGCAGGGCGTTCATGGTCGTAACGCAGATGCTTGCATCCATGGAACACGCTCCGGTGCCGACTCGTGCGGAGGTTTCCGATATTTATAACGCGGTCATAGACGGCGCGTCGTCCGTCATGGTGACCGGGGAAACGGCGGTCGGCGATTATCCGGCGGACGTGATCCGCTATCTGGCAAATACCGCCCGTGAAGCGGAGCGGGCTAGGAATTAAAGCCGGCGCCGCCTTGTTTTTTTATTCGTCAAATTCGACACTAAGCATGCCGTTTTCCTTTGCGGCGTCCGCGCACATCCGCTTTAAGGAGCGCATGAATTTCGCGCCGACGATCGCCTCCGCAGTAAGGCATCCGGTAAATTTAAGTTCCCACGGATCATGCGGATCGGTCAGCACGTCATATAACGCGTCCAAATTGCCGCCGTAATATTCGGGCAGCGGAAGGGCGTCCCGGATGACGTCATGGACGTCCTCGGGGGAATAGCAGGCGGATAAATCAAATGTGAATGTTTTTTTCTCATGTGTCATAAATTAAGGATCTCCTAAAACTGTTCCCGTCGAATCGCCGAGGAAATTATTGTTGCTCGCTTTCATATAAAAGCGTAAAATTTTTATAGTGATCTTCGGTGTAATAGATGTCGCCGTCGTCGGAATAGACGATTCGTTTTGCGCCGCGGCTTTTTGCGCCTAAGGTGTCGATATCGCATTCCCGGTAGTCGTCTTCTTCGGGCAGCAGTCCCTCGTAATTCCCGAAACGGTCGCCGCCGATGCATTTGCCGGGGGCGTAAGGTTCTAATGAACCGCCGTCCCAGCCCAAGGCGCGGGCTTCTTTTTTTGTAATGAAATTCTGCGGCAATTTGCCATAGGCGTATAGATAAAGCGCTACATCGTTTTTTGTGGTATAAGAGCCGTCTTCTTTTATGAGGACGTCCGGCAGGGCGACCGCAGCATTCTGTGTATCGTCCGCTTCGCCGCTTTTTGCATCATCTGGGGGCGCCTCGTCCATATCAGGCGTTTGCGTCTTATCCGAATTGCTGTTGCTTTCCGGCTCGTTACTATGATCCGTATCACTGTCGTCCGAAGTATCCGATATTGCGGATTCGTTTCCGCCGCTGCCTGGTTTTGCCGTGACCGCCGCATCCGTTGCCTTGCCGCAGCCGGCAAAAAGCACAACCGCCAGCAATAAGATAATGATATGCAGATGTTTTCTTTGCGTCATTACTGTTCCACCGCCTTTATCAAGTCAAAAATCAGCCGTCTCTATCATACACAAGAATGGCAAAGGTGTCAAAAGTACCTTTTGTTCTCAACACAAAAGATGATGTCCGCGTTTGTCGCCTTTTTGACACAGTAACCAAAATTTTTACATTTTTCACCCGAAAACTGCTATACTGTTAAGCGTTATGGAACAAACGAAAACAAATATCCGCCGTCTCGGTTTCGGAAATACCATGCTGATCGCGCTAAACGTGCTGATGTTTCTTGCGGTGGCGGCGCAGAGAAGATTTTTCGGAGAAAGCGTTTTGTTTGCGCGGGGCGTCTTGTATCCTCCGGCAGTAATTTTAGGAGGGCAGTGGTACCGTCTGCTTTCCTGCTGTTTTTTGCATTTTGACATCACGCATCTTCTGAACAACATGATCATGCTCGGAGCGGTCGGCAGTTATG
>CAJOQZ010000007.1 GCA_905236585.1 uncultured Lachnospiraceae bacterium | reverse complement strand
CTCTTCATAATCCCCTTTCACAAACGCGATTTCGCCCCTTGCATACGCAATCCCGTCATCCGACAGACCAGCATCCACCGCCTTTTCCAAAAGACGCTCCGCTTCGTCGACATCTCCTTCCTTCGCGATGACAATGGCGCTCTGCTGATAGGCTTCTGCATTATCGGGGTTCTTCTCTACCGCCTCCACAAGATAGGTAATCGCATCCTTAACGCTTCCCACTTCATACGCATCCATCCCCGCCAGCAGATACAGGTTGCTTAAACCCATATCGTCGGCTACATAGGGAACCGCCTCGTCAATTACGAAGCGAAGACCGCTTTCATATTCTCCCTGTTCAAAAAGGTACCAGCCTTTCTCCTCATACGCGCCGCTGCTTGACTGCGACAACGCAATCGCTTCGGAAAAAGCCGCCTCCAGCGCATCCGCGTCATCCGTCTGCCGCGCCTGTTCTTCCTCGTGAACAAGTTCGTTGTATGCCAAGTCCTTTTCCTGCCGGAACATCCGCGCGCCGAGCGCCGCCGTCGCGATCGAAGCAGCAGTTCCAAGCAAAAGCATTCCGCGCATGATCCTCTGGCGGGCAAGCAATCCCCTGTATGCGTCCGTCGAACGGTAGACGTTTTCCAACGCCTCATATAGTTCCTTTGCGCATTGAAAACGCTCGTCCGGTTTTTCGGCAAGGCATTTTCCGACAATATGCGAAAGCGGCTCGTTGATATCGCTCCGATATGTGCTGATATGGTAAACCACGCCGTCTTCGCTGCGGGGACGCACTCCCGTGATGATATGATACATCGTCGCGCCGAGGCTGTAGATGTCGGTGCGGGTATCAATGCTCGCCTGCATCCCGGAAAACGCCTCCCGGCGGGCGGTCGTTTTTCCCTGCTGCTGCGGCTTTCGTAAAAGCGCCTCTGTGGCTTCGGTCTGCGGTTGGTACAGCAGCGGTTCCGTTTGGAAATCATCTCTCGAAGCGGATAGGATTTCTGTTCGGTCGCCGGTTTCCGTGGCCGGGAGGAGTTCAGTTTGGTCGGTTGAGGCTGCGTTTTGCAGCAGTTCGGTTTTGTCGGTTGCGGCTACGTTTTGCAGCAGTTCGGTTTCGTCATCCGACGGCGAATACAACATCTCTGTTTTCCCGGAAGACACCGCATATAGTATTGCTTCCGTCTTATCGGATTCGCTGTCCGTCGGTATCTTGCCAAAGAGCCTCTCCGTTACGTCCGTTTGCTCTTTATTCTGCAAAAGGCGTTCTTCCCGCTCTTTTTGCCCGGACGTCGTTCTTCCGCCTGTCGTTACGGCGCTTAGCGCTTTTTTGTAAAAACGGATCTGTTCCGGTGCGGCATACGCCGGTGTGTAGCCCGTGACCGTATCATATTTTCCGTCAAAAATACTCGATACGTTAAAATCAATCAGGCAGACGTCCCCGTCCGGGAGCAGCATGATATTCGCCGGTTTGATATCCCCGTGGATAATCGGTGGATTTTGGGAATGCAAAACAAGAAGCGCCTTTGCCAGCTCGCGGAACCATTTTACAATGTCCTTTTGCGAGAACCGCTGCCCCTGCGCTAAAATCTGCTCAAATGACGACCCCTCGATATATTCCATAACGGTATATACCGCGCCGTCGTGTTCGATAAAATCAAGCACCTGCGGCAGATAAGCGGATTTTAAGTTTTTTAAGATATCCGCTTCATTCCTTGCATTGATCGCGGTCAGGTTGCCGTGGATGCGCTTTAATACAACTGTCTTTTTAAGCCGTTTATGATATGCTTTATATACGGTTCCGCCCCCGCCCTTGCCGATTTCGGAAAGGATGTCGTAGGTGGAGGCGAAGGATAGGTTGTCGTATGACATCGGCATAACCCCCTTAGTCTATTTCAAAATCTAGGCAACTATCTTATTGAGTACTTTCCGCAAATCCTATTATTCCATGGGATGAATCCAGATAAACCTGATCATTCCATAAATAATTATTCCCACTTGCATTTTGTGCCGTAACAAACGGCATATCGGGCGATAAAGCTCTATCCTCTTTGATTACAGTTACGTTACCTTTAGAAAAGGAACTAAACCATTCATCTCCGCTCCCATGAACTCCACCCTTATATTCTGAAACTATCTCTCCATCCCATAAACCGTCAACAACATTTCCTTCTATGCGGCTCAAATAAACATAGTTATTCTCTACTTTAATAGCAGACGGTTCTTCCACGACTCTTTGATGTCCGTTCGGCAAATCATTTTTCCATTCACCAGTTGAAGTTGTGAAAGGAGAATTATACTCAGACTCATCATTGTATTCGTTTATCCAAACGCCGTTCCCCTCTCTCATCTCTCCGTTGTAATCCCCGTAATACAAATAATGCTTTCCGTCAATCACATACACGCCCACCGGATTGCCTTCCGTCTCCTTGCAGATATACCGGTCGGTTCCCGCCGCTTCGAGTTTTGCAAGCAGATCGCTGTTGTCAGCCAATAACCGACTTGCGCCCTCATAATCTTCCGCTGCGCAAAACGCCGCTGCCTGTACCGCAAACTCATCCAACTCTGTCTTGATGTCCGCCAACGCTGCCTCGGCTTCATACGCCGCACGGCGATCGTCCAAGCCGGGCAGTGCCGTCTTCAGCCGCTCGTCCCCCAACTTCTCATATCCGGTCTGCAGCACTTCCGCTGCGCGGTCGAAATCACCCTCCGCGACAAGCGCTTCGCTCCATGCAAGATACGCATTGACTTCGCCCTCGACCGCCTGTTCGTTCTGCGGCTCGATCGACAGCACCTCGTCATAGGACGCGATCGCCTGTTCATAGTCCAAATCCAACAGATACTGATTTCCCAAGTCTAAAAGCCTCGCGACCTTCTGCTCCGGCGTTTCCCTTGCCGCAAGTATAACAACCGCCACGACCGCTATAACGGCAGCCGCCGCGCCGATTCCTACCAGCATCTTTTTTGACGTCTTTTTCTCTTCCATCGCTTCCCCCATATATTCTTTTCCTCAATGTGCATTTTTCACGGCTGCCTGCAGAAAAATTATACCGCTTAAATTAGTATTCGTCAAACCAAAGACACCGCCCCGCGACTTATGGAATGCCGTTTTTTCTTCGGAACACTTCGCCACAGAAATCAACTTTTTCGCAACGCTTCGCAAACGCAGATTGCGCTCTCTGCCTTTATGCTCTATAATACGGGTATAAGAAACGGGAGGGGGACGCCGCCATGGGAATCTATCTGAATCCGGGAATCGTCAATTTCAAGGAGACGCTTGCCGCGCCATCAAATATAATAAATTACTGCTTAATTTTAATAAGGGCTGTTGGCGACTTTGGATTCCCATCTCTATAAATGATATCTTCATCCATTAACGGCTTAAGTACCTCTGACAAAAACTGACTTCTACTTTTATATTTTGTCCTTCCTTGAAGATCCTTTACCAACTTAGGACCTTCTTTTCTCAATATCTCTACTATCAACTCTTTTGAATCTGAAAACAGATCATCTTCAATTTCCAACTCCCCATCTTTGAACAGTTTGTCGTACAACCGCAGATTCAAAAAGCCGGGATAAATAGATACAACCGGTTGCAGATGTTCGTCACAATCCTGATAACTATCAATCATAGTCTGAAAACCGGTTCCACCACGTTCCATGAGGTTTGCTTCGTCAAGGCATGCTGCTATAATCGTATTTCTGCGAATAGATGGAATTGACCCCAGCGGGTATTCCGCATATTTTTTGGGCAATAACCATGATCCCGGCGATACTATCTCTATCCTGTCACAGTATATATCCACATCTATCTGTGTCCCAGCAATAGGGTAATCTCTATGAGCAATCGCATTTACTAACGCTTCCCGAACTGCTTCTTTAGGGTATGCCCTTACTTCTTCGCGCCCACCGGTTGAAGTCTTTCTCCATCCCGTTCTCGTATTTCTTTCAATAAAACTTATGGATTCCTGAAAAACTTTAGCTAAAGATCCCTCAAACCTATCATGATCCAATACAGTTCCTGTTTTTTTCTTACCCTTCCATAAACGGCAACATATCAGAGAATCATCTCCATCATAACCATCCTCAAACATGATGAATCCTGATTTCGCAAATCCATCTTTAGTAACTATTTCTTCATTTTGTAAATCCTTCATAGATGGTGCGGACGAATCCCCTCTGTATTCCCTACACAGATTAATGTATTCTGCCCACTGCTTTTCATCATATCTGGTCTCAGTTGTTTCGTTGTCTACACCAAATTTTCTTTTGTGCAATGCAATTATTTCTTCCGGAGATGCAGGCGGCGTATTACCATCACCTTTTATGTACACGGTCTCATTAAAATCGCCCTCTCGGTATCTTAATATGGAATCTGCTGGGATAACATTGACAGCCAAAACAAAGTGCTCCGCATTTACATCCACATTCCGCATCATATATTGAACTCTTGCATGTGGAAAAATGTGTCGGTCATTAGTCTTTGCTATAAGGTTCTTTGTTCTGTCAATTTCGTCCAAACCAATACCAAACGCTTCGCCTTCATTCGAGACTCCGACAAACATTACGCCTCCCTTGCCATTCGCATAACCAACTATCGTTTTAGCCCATTTTAAGGGATTATCTGAATTTAATACTTGCTTATACTCATAATCAAGGTCTTCCGTTATAACATCCGGGAATAATTCTCGTATATGCATTTAAGTGCCTCCTGTCTTTTGGAATTACCATACCAAACATTTCGGAGCATTACAATAACATTTCGAAACATTTCGATAACATTTCAATCCCTCATAATACAGTATTGTAGATGCCCCTTTTATCAATGACTATTCATAGTTTAGGATTAACATTACAAAACATTTCGATTTTTGTAAAAAAGATGCCCGTCATGGCATCTTTTGCCTTAATCTCATTTTTGATTTCGTCAAATTTAACATTTTTCTGTCTGCGGCGGCAATCCCTTCTCCTCCAGCATCCTTTTTGATACGGGTATAGTCCCGATCCATGAGGGTAGACTTAAATTCTGTATATACCTTGCTCCGCAACCCGAATCATACTGACGGTGCTTGACATTTTCTCGCACAAAGAACGCCGCCTCTTCCGATATCTTTTTCACCAGACAGCAGACAAATTGGTTATGATTATGCGTCAGGCTGTTGCCATAATATTTTTACCATGTGTCCGCATATCCCGGCATTCCCCAAGTCTGCGATATCGCCGTTTCATCAAAGTGCAAAGTGTTCTCGCCGT
>CAJOQZ010000006.1 GCA_905236585.1 uncultured Lachnospiraceae bacterium | reverse complement strand
GCCAAGCACCCACCTCACGGCATCGCCAACATTGCTCTTTCCGCTGCCATTAGGACCCACGATGCCGGTAATGCCATTATGAAATTCCAAAACGATTTTATTTGCAAAGGATTTGAACCCATGCATTTCAATGCTTTTCAGGTACATAATATTTTATAATGGATGTTCTTTCAAATACAACAGACCTCTGTACGCCGCTTCCTGCTGCGCGTGCTTTTTAGATGAGGCGGTTCCCCGACCGATACAGCGGCCGTTCAGGTGCGCTTCCATTGTGAATGATTTATCATGATCAGGACCGCTTTCCGCGACCTGAAGATAGGTCAGACTTCCCGTGTGCCGCGCCTGCACGATCTCCTGCAGCCGGGTCTTCGAATCGAACTGCAGCAGACGGTCTTCGATATCGACTAAGATATAAGACTGCACCAGTCGCTTGCAATCCGCAATTGCGCCGTCCAAAAACATAGCGCCCAAAAGCGCTTCCATCGCATCGGAGAGAATGGAATCCCGCTTATGTCCGCCATTCGTATATTCGCCGTGAGACAAACGGATATGATCGCCCAAAGACAACTGCCTTGCCGCGCCCGCAAGGGTCGGCTCACAGACCAAAGACGCCCGCATTTTAGACAGGTCGCCTTCTGACAGATTCGGAAAATTTGAATACAAGAACTCGCTGGAGATAAGTTCAAGCACCGCGTCTCCCAAAAATTCCAGACGTTCGTTGTCCGAAAAATGTGGGAGTCTGTGTTCGTTTGCATAAGAACTGTGCGTCAAAGCGCGTTCCAGTAAGTTCTTGTCTTGAAATTTATATCCGATCGTATCTTCGATTTTGCTCAAAGAGTCCATGAAAAACTTATCCGACCGTTTTCCGGATCAGCTCGACCGCATCACCGACCGTTACGATATTGTCAGCGACATCCGCCGGTACTTCAATGTCAAGTTCTTCTTCCACGCCCATAATGATCTGGAAAATGTCGAGCGAATCCGCCCCGAGGTCATCAATAAACGTCGTATCTTCCGTGATCTCCTCGGGATCAACGTTCAATACTTCCGCGATTATCTTTTTCAAAAGATCAAATTCCATGCTTATTCTCCTTCATGATACATCCGCTGAATTTTACCGTTGATATCCTGCTGCTTAAACGCAATGCACTGTATAATGGAATTTGTGATGGTAATTGCCTTCGCGCTGCCGTGGGTCTTCACGACGAGGCCGTTAAGCCCTAAAAGCGGAGCCCCTCCATACACATCCGTATCAAAATCCTTTAAGGTGCGTTTTAATGCCGGGAGAGCCAATGCTGCTCCGATCTTACTGCGAAGCGTACTCATCAGTCCCGTCTTAATGACATCCACCAAAGTCGACGACAACCCCTCATACAGTTTTAAGATGACATTCCCGACAAACGCCTCGCATACGATCACATCCGCTGCACCATCCGGGATGTCTCTTGCTTCTATGCTTCCGATAAAATGAATGTCACGGCATGCTTTCAACAGAGGGTAGGTTTCTTTTACCAGCGCGTTGCCTTTTTCTTCTTCCGCACCGATATTGACGATCGCAACTCGCGGCTCCTTAACGCCCATGATATCGCGCATATAAACGGAACCCATCCGCGCAAACTGCAGCAGGTGCTCCGCTCTCGCATCAACATTCGCTCCACAGTCAATCAGCAGCGACACGCCTTTCTTTGTAGGGATCAAAGGTGCAAGCGGCGCCCGCTTTACGCCCTTGATGCGCCCCGCGACAAGTTGACCGCCTACAAGGATCGCCCCGGTGCTTCCCGCCGATACAAATGCATCCGCGTCACCGGCTTTCAGCAGTTTTAACCCAACAACGATGGAAGAATCCTTCTTCCGGCGGATCGCGTTCACCGGCGGCTCCGCCATCTCAATCACTTCCGTCGCCGGCACTATATGAAGCCGTTCGCCCTCATGCGCATTTCGCTTCGCAAGCCCTTCTTTTATCAGATCTTCTCTGCCGACAAGAAAAACTTCGATCTCTTTTTTTAGCCGAAGCGCATTAAGGCTTCCTTCAATGACCGCATCCGGTGCATTATCGCCGCCCATTGCGTCGACCGCGACTTTAACAGTATCCATACACTCCCCGGATTTTTACTGATACATAATTCCCCCTACGAAATCAATGCAGGGGGAAATGTAAGCCACATATGCTTATATTAGTCAACCGATACAATCTCGCGTTTATTATAAGAACCGCAATTCTTACATACACGGTGCGGCATCATCAGCGCACCGCACTTTGAGCATTTGACCAGCGTCGGAGCAGACATCTTCCAGTTTGCTCTTCTTCTGTCACGTCTTCCTTTGGAAGATTTATTCTTCGGACAAATGGACATCTCGTTACACCTCCCATCTTCTAATCAAATCTGATATTTTCAAGCGCCTTTGCCATTTGCAGGCTTCCCGTCGTCTTGACGCATCCGCAGTCGCCGTTATTCAGATCGGCTCCGCAGACGGGGCATAACCCCTTGCAGTTCTCCTTGCAGAGAACCTTAGAAGGCAGACTCAACAACAGTTCGTCCTGCAACAACTCATCCGGATATAAAATATTATCCGTAATACCGCCGACCGGATCTTCCTCATCTGGTACGACCGTCTCCTCAAAAATCGGATACGTTCGCTCGATCCGAAGGTGTAACGTGCGCTCGACTTCGTTCAAACAACGGTCGCAGTTCATAAGAACCGTCGCTTCCGTCTTGCCCGTAACAGACAGGCGGCTGCCTGCCATATTCGCGATCGTAAGATCAAACGGCGAAAACTGCTTTACGGTACATGGCACACCTGCTTCAACAGACCGCAACTCGCTTGTAACGGAAACCGTCTTCACCGCTCCCGGCTTTTTACAAATGCCTGTTAAATCAATCTGCATCGAACCACCCGCCTTTGCAACATAAAGATTATAACGACACTCCCCTTTTATGTCAAGAATTATTCCACGGGATTTTGTTGATTTGTTGATAATTTTTTATCTTTATACGAGT
>CAJOQZ010000005.1 GCA_905236585.1 uncultured Lachnospiraceae bacterium | reverse complement strand
GTGGAGGATGAGAACGCAAAGCGCAAGGCGAAGCATATCCTTGACGTCGAACTCGTTGACAATCTAAAGGCGTATTATATGAACGACGCGGGCGAATACGAACGCCTCGACAAGCGCGGCAAAAAAATTGTAGGCTCCCAGGATACCTTCTGCGAGGAGGCGATCGCCGCCGCTCCGAAAGAGGACAAAAAGGAGAAAGGAAGAACATTTGAGCCGAGGACTTCGATGGAATGAGAATAACGGCTTATTTCGGCAAGAACTTCCATAAAAATGTCTCACAACGGGTGTTGTTTCACCCGTGTGAGATATTTTTTTGGAAGTGACAAAATACCATATTTCGTATCATCAAAAAATATCATACATGATATCCACAAAATATTGTGGAAAGTGCTTGCATTTTCCACTAAATCATGTTATTATATACTCAGCACATAGGAAATGTGCCGGGAACTTTTTGAAATATGCACCTGAGGAGGGGATAGCGATCGAATTGGATGCGTACCTGAGAGTAATCTCAGCAGTTAGTTCGTCCGATTTCAAGGTTGATTCCCAGAAGGCGGGAGATTTTCGAAAGTCTCAACAGAAGGAATCATCTATTGATTTCGGCAACATATTCAAAATCGCCTGTGATGAATTAAAACAAAATCAGGCAACACACACCAAAACGAGGGTTATGACCCTAACCTGACAGTCTTCACACAACTGTCAAACATGTAGACCTTACCAAGATCTATGGAAAAAGAACCGCAGAGGATGCGGTTCTTTTTCACGATATAACAGCCGCAGAGCGACTGTTATACCCGCAGGGCACTTTCGCATGCCGTCGTCAAATCCACATAAATGTGGATTTTCCTCATGGCTTTGTGGTATATCTATATCTTCAGCATCACATCCGAATAGAACTCATTCCCCTCATGTGAAAATCTCGCAACTCCGCTGTACCGCTCGGCGACGGAGCGGACGGAGGCAAGACCGATCCCGTTTCCGTTTTTTCGCGTGGACAGATAACGGTGTCCGTTGAACCGGACTTTGCCGTCAAAACTGTTTGTGACGACAATATAGAGCGTATGCGCATTTTCCGTCCGCACGGAAAGGTCGATAAAACGCTTCGCTTCGGGCAGCGTTTTACATCCCAAGACTGCGTTTTCCAATAAGTTTCCGAGGATGCCGCATAAATCCACATCGGATATTTTCATATCTTCCGGTAGATTGATGGAAAAAGTCGTTTCGATGCCGCTTTCCTCCGCCTGTTTGTAATAGTAGTTCAAAACGGCGTTTTCGGCAGCATTTTCACAAAAACGCAGTATATCGTTTTCCGGCATCGCAGTTCGATATTCCGATAAAAAAGAGCGGATGGCATCGATGTCTCCGTCTGCGGCGAGATGTTCTAACGTGCGGATCGTATGTTTGAAATCGTGCCTCTGCCGTTCCGTTGCTATCATATATTGCTGCTGCTTGTTAAACTGATTTTCCTGCATTTCAAGAATCTGGTTGCGTTCGCGGACTTCCGCGGAACGGAGCATGCCGGAGACGATCTGATAGAAGATTATGCTCAAGCACAGCATCAAAGTCAGCATGACGAAAACGACGGTCCAATAGGTCAGAAACATCCGGTTGACATAAAGCGTTTCATAGTGCTGCGGCGTGATGCGGATATTGAAAAACAAAAAGATAGCAGTGATGGCGGTTGCGGTATACCATACGTCATGAATTTCGAAAACGTCGATCAGGTAGCAGCCATAGCGCCAAAGCGGAAAAAAATACAAGATACAGACGATTGTCGCCAGAATCGCCTGGAATACACATGCTTCGAAACTGAAGTGATTCAGATCCAGCGTCGGATGCAGCCATGCATCAAATCCGGCGGCAATATTTACAATAAAAGCCGTCAGCGTACAGACATGGACAAATATGGCAAGGGATTTGCAACGAGCCACTTCGATCACGCGAATATATAATAGATAGCAGATAAGCAGAATCGCCGGCATGAGGGTGTTAAAAGCAAGAGAAAAATAAGCCTCCAAAAATCCGGCGCAGGCAATTAACGGGAGCAGAAATAAAGCCAGAAGGAAAAATGTCCGCCTCAGAGAATGCCGTAAGTAGTGATGCATGGGAAAAATACATAAAAATGCGGCAGTAAGCAAGGGATAATAGGAAAGCATGGAGGTAAGAAAAGCCGTAGTGCTCATTTTCGAGTCCTCCTGTCGCGCCCCTCTTTGCGGATTTTTTCAAACATGTAATTTTGAAAGATATCCATAATCGATTTTGTTTTGCGGACATTGACGGGTAGCGTCATACCGTCCTTTAATGTGCAGATGCCCTCCTCAATATCAACGACCTCATCCATGTTGACAAGTAGTCCGCGGTTCAATGAT
>CAJOQZ010000004.1 GCA_905236585.1 uncultured Lachnospiraceae bacterium | reverse complement strand
AGCCAGCCGATGTGACGTTACCATTCACGGATTTATCTAGGACGAGAGGCAATCGGTTAGGTCGTGAATGGTGACAATCATAGTAACACCGCCGTTTTCGTTTGTCAAATTTTATGATATCTGTTTTCGATAGAACCGCTCCGCAACATAAAGAGCGAATCCCAACACGGCAAGAGACGCCCCGGCAATCCAGTACCATTTTTCCAAATGGCTCGTCGTTCCGTAAATCTCTAAGATGCCATGAAAAATACTGCCTGTGGTAAGCGCCGCGATCCCTGCATTATAGAAAGACGCAGACAGCGTCCGGGGGCTTATGCTTTTCCCGTCGATGGCAAAAAACATATAGGGAAGAAAGCCGCCGAGCAGAGGAAACGCAAACGCAAACATCATGTGCGCCGAATACACGCGATGGGAAAACATCTCATATATAAAGCCGAACAGCGCGACAAAAATGCTTACGCCAAGATAGATATTCCGGGTTCGAATCAGTTTCGTTTCCATGTCGTTCCTATGCGCCCCAACATCCGCCGGAGCGCTTTCCTTTCATTTTAATACCCAATATACACGATGTCGCTGACCGAGCGTTCCCCGCTTCTTGAGCCGTGCCCGCCGCCGGTCGGCACATTGACGATTGCGCCGTTAAATACCATGGTGGAAGAACCGCCGCCGTCAAGGTTGTACGCCGTTTCGCAACCCAGATCGCACATGATATCCGCCAATTCATACAGCGACAGCCCCTCACTCTCATCCGTCCGCCCATCGGAAACGACGAATACATAATGCCCCTCCGATATGATTCCGATCGCCGTCCGCGGATTGGAAGTCATGGATTTCGCAACCTCCGCGTTTAAGGATACGGCGACCGCCCCATCCTTTACCAGCGCAGGTCCGAAGGAAAGCAAATTCACTACGCCTTCGGCAACCAAATCCACGGCGCTTACTTCCGATTCGTTGATGACGCCGAAACTGCCGTCTTCGTATATGACTAAATCTTCCTGTCCGGCAACGGGTTCATCCCTATATACCTGCCCTTCCTTTATCACATACCCTGATTCTCTGGCGCCGTAATAATCGCCGTTGATTGCGAGGATTGCGTTTACGGCGTCCGCCGTTTCCGAAGTTTTTGCCGTGACATTCTTTCCGTAAGCATGATCGGCAAAAGCGGTCTTTAGGTACGCCGGATCATCCACGACCACGTCTGCAACGTGTACGGTCGTATCGTTTTTTTCCAGCGTGCTTAATGTGATGGTGATATGGTCGTCGCTGTACGTCGTGTCGGTGATGCTCGCATCCTGCGTCTGCGCATTGCCGGCGCTATCCGTGGGTTTTTCGCCATGTTCGGACACATCCGACGCGAATTTTGCATCGCCCTTTGCCGCAATCGAAGCGGTCATCGGCGGCTTTTCGTCCACGACGGCGACCACCCGGCTGATGACAAACGTATCCATGAGCGCATATATGCTGAAGGAAACAAGAGCCCATGTAAAGCAGATTGTCCATATCGTCTTAAATCTTTTCATATGTTTTGATTCCTTTCCAACCCATTGATTTCCATGATTCCTCTTTTGCAAAAACAAACGTCCGCTGGACGAGGTAACTGACAAAAAACAATCCCGTTTCTACAATGATTTTCGCTAAATACGGATGGACGCCGACGATATCCGCTAAAATATGCAAAAGTCCTGTGTTAATAAAAAGTATCCCCGTCGCCAGCAAAAGATAGCGGAAGGCGCTGGTGCGCATGCTGCCGTTGTGGGAAAAAACCAGCCTTCGGTTGAGAAAATAGTTAAACGTGCCGCTGCAAAGGCGAGCCAGTACATTTGCCAGAACCACCGCATTTACAGCCGTCAGCGTGGCAAGCAGCCCGGAAAGGAAAGCGAACAGTCCGTAGTCCAGCAGAAAACTTGCAAACGACGCCGCCGAATACCGGAATATTTCCCGATAAATTCGAAAAGAATCCCGAATCGCGTCAAAATGCGACGAAGCATTATTGTTGCTGTATATGGTTTCAATCGGTACTTCCCGAATCGGCGTTGCCGTTTTTGCAAAATCCATCAACACATTCATTTCATATTCATATCGGTCGCCGTCAATGGCGAGCAGACGGTCGATCATCGCATAGGAAAACGCCCGCAGTCCGGTCTGCGTATCCTGTAGCTTCCGCCCGGTCGCTGCGGCAAATACCATGCGTGTCACGTCGTTTCCGAACCGGCTTTTGACCGGTACCTCACCTGCAAAATCCCGACTTCCAAGAACCAGCGAATCCTGGTGTTCCCATGCGGCATAAAGCACCCGTCCCACATCCGAGGGTGCATGCTGTCCGTCCGCGTCCAACGTAACGATGACGGCATCCTCCCTGAAATTATTTTTTATATGGGAAAGACCATGTTTCAGCGCATTCCCTTTGCCCCTGTTCGTATCGTAATGCAGAACCGGCGCATACTTTTCCACTTTTTCAAACAAGGAACGGTAAAACGGATCGCTTCCGTCATCAACGATCACGACGGCGTAGCCTTTTTTACAAAGTGCTTCGGTCAGATACAGCAGATTTCCGTCCGGTTCGTATGCCGGAATCAACGCTACTTTTTTCGGTGCCATATGGATGCCCCCTTTCGTTTTCTTTCAAAAAGAGCATATCGCAGGAACCTTAAAACAACTTAAAATCCGTTTTTACTAAAACGTCTTGCATTTTCCTCGTCATTTTGCGGCATATTATGATATAATTTCCAATATATGAAAAAGCAAAGGATACGAAAATGAAACAAAAAAATTCCATCCGATACAAAATCGCCGCGCTGCGTACACGCATCCAGATGAGCAAGCGGGGTCGAACCACCCGGGAAGTCTCCGGCAAACTGATTTCCATGTTGAACCGCTATGTAGCGATTTTCCTCGGATTTGTTGCCGTCTATTTTTTACTTCTTTTCCTGCTGATCAAAGCGGAGCAAGGCGCCCCTGACGCGACGATTCACACGATCGGTCAGGCAATTTGGTATTCGCTTGCCACGTTTACGACCGTTGGATACGGCGATCTATATCCGGTGACGCCCCTCGGAAGGATCATTGCTTCTGTTTT
>CAJOQZ010000003.1 GCA_905236585.1 uncultured Lachnospiraceae bacterium | reverse complement strand
TGCTGGCTCGCATAGACGTCGCCCGCCATCCACCGCCGGAAGACATCCTCATGCAGATGCAGCACCTCGGCGTCAACGAGGCTCGTCTCGCTCTTTTGCTCTATGTTGCTTGTGCTCTTGTATTCGGCGATCAGTTCGGTTAAGTTTTCTCTGTTGTTGATGTACGTATTCAAAAGCCGGTTGGTCTGGCGCGTCTCCTCCGTCAGCGCGTACACCTGCTTCATAAAGGTCTTCTCGTCCCGGATGCCGAGTTTGTGCAGCACATTCGTGATATATACCTCATCCTGATAGGACAGATGCCCGTCCGCCGCAAGCAGGATGCGGTTAATGACATTATTGATTATCTCGACCTTGCTGCGCTGCTCGTTGCGGACGTTCGTTTCGTTGTAGGTCAGCCCGCCGCCGCCGTCCATCAAGAACACCTCGGGCGGCTGCGTCACGAGATGCAGCATATCCTCCGGCGTCACCCATACGGCGATCTGCCGGTAATTGCCGATGATGCGGTTCGCAAAGCCCTCATTCGATTGTAGGAGGTCCGCATCCAGCACCACCGGAAGCGGCTGCGTGATCGTAAGCATTTTCTTTTACCTATTCGCTGACCTTCTGCGGCAGGAACTGGGACAGTTTCAACGCATGCCTGGGTCCGACGCCCTCATACTCCTCGCGGCTCTTGCCGAAATTCCATGTGTTCTTCGCCGCCTGTGCCTGCGCCGCGTCAAGGGATTCCGGCTTTGATGCCACATCCTCCGGGGTCGCATTCCTCTTTCCCTTGCCCTTAACCTTCTTCCCGTCAAAGGACCACAGGTTCTTCTTCGCCATCTGCTTCGCTGCCGCTAAATCCTTCGGCTTCGACGCCACATCCGCCGGGATCGCGTTCCGCTTGCCCTTGCCCGCTGCCTTCTTGCCGTCAAAGGACCACAGGTTCTTCTTCGCCATCTGCTTCGCTGTCGCTAAATCCTTCGGCTTCGAGGCGTTATCCGCATCCGCACTTATTTTGCCGTTCCCGGCAGGCTTCTTCTTGTCAAACTCCCAGCGGTTCCTTGTCGCCAGCGCTTCCGAATCTTCTTTTGAGATCGTCTTCTGCGCCCCCGCGGCGTCATTGGACTGCTCGTTCGCATAGCGCTTGCCCTTGCCCTTATAATTCTTAGCGGTATCGAAACTCCACAGGTTCTCCTGATATTTCTTTTCAAATGCCGCCTTGCGGTCATTATTCTGTGCGATATTAAGCCCCTTCTGGGAGTCCGCGTAGTCCGTCTTAGTCTTGCCCTTTTCAAATTTCCACGGGGTCTTGGAAACGGATACCGGCGTCTGGATCGCGTAACTGTTCTGATAGAGGATCGTAACCGTTTCCGTCAGAAGACCGCTCTTTTCCGCATCGAAGCCGTTGACCTCCTTATTCATGACGGAGCAGCCGGTAAACGCGTAGGTACGCACCGGCTTGAAATCAAAATCCACCGCGTCCGCGCTGCCGACGAACAGGATCAGCGGCAGAAGGAAGTTCGTTCCGTTCGCCAGGGGATCGACAAACTTCTGGTTGACGTATCTTTCTACAACCAGCGTAAACGGCTTGCTTGCGGCTTTACGCACCGAATGAACATAGTCGTTCAGACCGCCCTCCTGGATGGTTTCATACTCCTTCTCCTGGGAAAAGGGGCGGATGGATTTCAGCGGCACATCCTGAAAGCCCTCGACCCTCAGCAGGAACCGGTAGCCGGGAACAATATCTTCATCGCTGTTGACTGAGTCTTTCAGCCAGTTTATTTCTGTATCTGCCATAGGTTTCCTCCAATACCGCTCCGGCAAGCCGAAGCGCGCTCCTCCTTAAAATGTCGGATTGAAGTTGATTTCCGTAATTGACTTTTCTTTTCCCTTGCCGTCGGAGAGAGATAAGTTCTGGTTGATGAATGAGATTTCCCTGCACCACCGCCGCCTCGTGTTGTGGTCCAGACCAAGCACCTCCGCCTGCGGCCAGTGGAAATAATAGGAAATGAAGGACATCTCCTTGAACATCTCATCCTGCGGATAGAGCGTTATCCCTCTCTTGTAAAATTTATGGGGATGTCATGCTCCTTTCCGCAGTCCGGGCACACGAAGTGCATGACCGGCGGCTCGATATCGTTGATCCGCTGGTACATATCCTGTAAGAACGCAAGATCCGCGGTAAACAGTCTCTCTATCGTCGCCGGGGCAATGATATTGACGCCCTCGATCTCTAAAATGACTTCCGACAGCAGCACGATGGTCAGATACGACGGATTTGCCAGCACGCGGGGGTCCCGCTGCGCCTTCATCTCATCTCCTGCCGTAGCAAGCCGCATCTTGCCGAACTTGTGAATGCCGCCGGATGTATCAAGATAGCCTTTCGGCAGTTCAAAATCAAATACGGTTTCCATATCGGTTGATTCTCCTTTCCACTTGTGTGCCGCATCTTAAAATCCGGCATTCCATTCCTTAAAACCTTTGCCGACGGGGGGAAGGAAGGGTAATTACTTCCCCCCGGGGCAAAAACTTTAAGGAGCATCCTGTGCGGACCGGCATGCTGAAAAACCCGCCGCACATATCCTTAACATAAGTTTAGTTCGGGATTACCATTTCCTCGTACGCGATCTCTACGGATTCGATCGCAACATCCGAATTGGAAGCATCCAGTTCCGGACCCGTGTAATGGGTAACCCACGCGTTTGTTAAGAGCCATACTCTTGTCGCGTTGCCGATTGCAGTCGTTACCTGCTGCGGAGAACCGACGTTGATGTCGATCAACTCGATCTGCACCTGCTGGCGCGAGATCGGTCCACGCCGCTCGGATACGCATTCCTTGATCCATGTCTTGAACGCGGAATCTAAGGTATAGCCAAAACGAAGAGTTACATTTCCGTGCTTTACAAGCCCCGGAATCTTAACCGGCGCCAGGGAAGCCGCGTTGCCTTGACGGAATTCGATGACATCTACGGTAGCGTCAAGTCCCGTAACCTGATTGAACGCTGCCGCACCCTCAACAGAAGAAACGCTGACGCGGAAATTCATTTTAGTCAACGGATACGCCATTCCCATTCCGTTATCATAAGCTGTTGGATTCGCCATTTATTTCATCTCCTTTCACTACGTTTCCTCTTCTTAACTTTCTTCCGTGGTCTCACCGCCGCCGCCTTCGCCGGTCTCGTCGGAGGTATGCTGCATCAGACGGAAGATTACAAATTCTGCCGGACGGCTCGGTGCGATACCGATGTTGCAGATCAGTCTTCCGGCACGGATGTCCTCCATCGTCATCGTGACGCCCGGACCGATCTCAACGAAGTATGCCTCCGCCGGTGAAGCGCCGGCAAGCATGCCGCTGCGCCACATTCCTTCGAGGAAAGCGGAAATCGTAAGATCCACTCTCTGCCACAAGGTATTGTCGTTCGGCTCGAATACCACCCAGTTCGTGCTCGCCTTGATCGATTCCATGACATAGATGAACAGGCGGCGAACATTGACATAACGGAACGAGGTGTTGGAAGATACGGTACGGGCGCCCCATACCATAATTCCTTCGCCCGGAATATTGCGGATCAGGTTGATCCCTTCCGGATTCAAAAGATCCTGCTCGCTCTTCGTGTAGTTGACGGACAGACCCGTGCAGTAAACCACTTCATTTGCCGGAGCCTTATGAACGCCTCTGGTCTGATCCGTTCTCGAATATACGCCTAAGACAGCGCCGGAAGGCGGCATGAAATCATTCTTTTTGGAACTGCGGTCAAATACCTGAATCCACGGATGATAAATCGCCGCATAGGTACTCTCGTAAATGCTCCTGAACTCAACGAGTTCTTCCACCTTCGTCATGTCATACGGCATATCCAGTACGGCAAAACGGTTCTTTAAGTTCTCGCACTGGGAGATCATCGCCATCTGCACTTCGGGGATCGTGATGCCCGGAGCCGCGAGAATGTTGACAATGTCATTCTCCAGGAAGGACTGCAAGCCGGTACGTCCGTTCGGACCGTCGTCTTCGCCGATAAACGTTCCTGCGTTCACCTTAGAGATCGATCCGTCCGCACCGCCGTCTAATGTAAAGGTGCCTTCCGTCACGCCCTTGCCTAAGATGGACTCTACCGGATTCGCGATGACTGCCTGTGCCTCTCCCTTTTCGTCCTTCGCCTTTGCTTCCTTAACCGCGCCGAACTCTGCCTTTACCAGACTGCTCTGGTTCAAGCGGGTCGCCGCGTAACTGCGGATGCCGGGGTTCAACGTCAGGTCGAAATAATTCTCGATCTGGTCATTGTAACGAACGGACATGTCAAAGGTTACCAACTGGATGAACGCCTTCGGAATCAGCGCCTCATCCACCGGATTGCCCTTGAACTTCGTCTCAAAGGTAACCTGGTTGTCATAGATCATCGTGATGCGGTTATACTCGCCGTTGAATACTACGACGTCTCCCTCGCGGAATCCCTCTACCGTCTTCGCTGTATAGGTCGTATCGCCGTCCTTCTTGGTGAGCTGCATCTTGCGTTTGGTAATCGAACGCAGCGTAACCTGAATGCGGTTGCCCCACTTGCCGGGGTTTGCCGCGGACAGTTTTAAGATTCCCATCTGCTTGGAAGCCACCGTCGCGTCATCCGGTACCACACGCGAAATATAGCAGCGGGTGCCGCCGTTCACGAAGAACTGTTCCACGCTGCCCGACAGATAACGGTACTCGCCGTGTGTAAATTCAGACAACGGTGCGCCGAACTGCCGGATAAAACTCTTAAAATTCGTAACGAGGGTAGGCGCTCCGCCTACAGGACCTCTTTCCGCCATGCCGATAAAGCCGGCGGTACTTGTTCCTACGCCTTCTACGCTCCGCGGAGCGTTATCAATCTCTTCGACATATACGCCCGGAGAAAAATAATCTGGCATATCGTTTGTCTCCTTTCTTTTGTTGATCAGGTTGCTGATACCAGCAACTGTCCCGGATTGACAACGGAGATCTGACCGGCATACATGCACATGCACTTACTTTCCTGCGTCAGACAGGGCAGTCCCTGCGCCAACACCATGCAGCCCGAAGGCAGCCATGCCCCGGTTGACGGTATGCAGGGCTGCGGTGTGAGCACACCGAGCGCCGCTGCTGTTGCCGCCGCAACCTGCGGGTTGGCAAGTGATGTACACATACCGAAGGGCTTGATGTTGATCATCGGTGCGCCGTCCGCTAACGTCGCAGCCGGTTTCCCATCCACATGCACCAACGGCGTACTCGTTGCCGTAAGCGTTGATGGCGCCGTACCGAAGGTGCATACGATGGACGCGCCGCTTGCTATAAGCTGACTCATTATGCCTCTCCTTCCTCCGATCCATCCGGTTTTGCAAAGTCAATCAGTTGAAACTGCGGTCCGTCCTCTGTCAAGAACCGGACCAGGTGCTTTAAGTTCTTCCCCGTATTGCGAACCCTAAGCAGATAACTTCCGTCGGACTTCACCTGCCCGAAGATCAGTCTGCATATGGGCGCGTTCTGGGGGAACTCTCCCCGCAGAGGCTCTTTGATGCGGACCTTTTTGTCGCTTAACTCCTCCAAGATCACGAAATCCTCAAAGGTTCCTTCCGCGGTATTCACAAGACCGTAATACGTATGGACCATATTCATTCGCCTGTTCGGCATATATACGGTCATCTCGCATTTTTTCGGATTGAACTCCCGAAGCCCTGAGAGCGGTCTTGCAAGATGTACGGCTTCTATACTCTTTAGCCCCTGCATTCGGCCGGTTACCGAAAGCAGATCCTGCTCTGCGCGCATATGCTCTGACGGTATCAGGAATGCGTCCAGTACAGGAAGCCGTTCATCAAGTACCTGATAGTCCACCACTGCTTCATACGGCTCAAATCCATAGACATTGATCTGCATGAGGCTGTTCTCCCTGCCCGTGTTCGTAAGGATAAAATTGCCGTCTCCGCGGAACATCGGCCGGATTTCCTCTCCGTTCCGGTAGAAACGGATATTCCGTTCGTTGACCGCCATTCCGTTCGTGGTGTCCTGCAGCCGGATCAGAAGATCCAGCCTGTTTTTGATAACGCCTTCATTCAATCGTAACACCTGCCTCCTTTCCTTGGAAAAATAATTCCGGGACTATTTGTATATACATTCCGTCCACGTGAAAATACGGATGATATCTCCACGCATCAGGACTCTGCCGGGGGACCGTAATCTTCCTCCCCGCTGTCCTGCTCTCCCTGCATCGATACCGTAAACGCGGCGTCCACCACGCGCGGGGTATTGATGATGACCTCGCTGGATACGAATACGGGCGCAACTTTGTAAAAGAGCGAGATCTGGTATGGCTTGTTGATCGCACTCCATACCCGTACCTTTTCCTCGAGGCCGATCTTTGCCTGTTGCAGCACGATCGGCGGTTCTCGGACATCCAGCCAGTTCTGCAGTTCATTGGGCATGACCGTGTTGTTATCCGAAACGATCTGGGCAACCTTGCCGATGATCTTTTGGAAATCCTGGTCTTTAAGCCCTGCCTGCCCACCGGAATTTATAAATACCATATAGTACAAACTATACGGCTTGGACGGCGGCGCCATCTGAGCCCGTCCCCGCGGAACCCGCGGCGGCGGCGCGATCGTATCCTCTTCTTTTATGTCATAGAGGTACAATCCCAAAATATAGTCAACATCCTGCGACGCCGGTGAGGAAACCTCGATATTGTTCGGCGAGGGAATCGGCTCCGGGCACATCCGTTCCCGGAGGATCGACAGGATGTAATTGCTGACATCTGAAATGATGGTATAATCTGCCATGCTTAAACTTCGTCCCTTTCTTTTAACTCTGCTGTGCGAAGAACCGCTCCAATGCCTCAACCACGCTTTTGACGGTCGGCTCCATCTTGCCGGTAACCATAACGGCATACTCGGTCTGAATGATGTATTCGGCGCGTACATCCAGTTTTCTCTGCGCGTCTGTCTCATCAAGGTAGGCATACCGCTCGGTCTGTGAACCCCGGATATACGAGTCCGCCTGTTCCGCCACCGCCGCCACAAGTGCTTCCGATTCGCCCCCGGTGCGCTTTAGGGTCGCGCTTCCCACCGTATAGACGTAGGAGGTGCCGCCGCCTAGGTAACTCATCGTCGCCGAGAGGTCTACTCTGACATATCGGTAGCGGGTATAGATCCGCGCCCGGTCGATTGCCGCAAAGGAGACATATTCGATGTTCGGGTTGTTCTGGTACTTTGTATAGACGAAGACATTCCGCTCCGTCATGATCTCCGATAACAACTGCCTTGCCAGAGCAAGGATCTGTTCGTTATTATGCTCCCTTCCAAATTCGTTTAGGGCTGCGACCACTGCGCCTTTGCCCTCCGGAGGAAGATCGCCGAAAGGCGCCCCCAAAAGGTCTTCTAAAAGGCCGTTCAACTGATCCTTCGTAAGATCGCCGGTGCTTGCCGCCGTATTGCCGCTCGTATTGCCCGTATCCTGCTTGTTGCCGGAATCCTTCTTATTCGCATTATTGTCCGCAGTCTTCGCGGCATCCCGGCTCTTTCCGCTATTGCCTCCGGCGGCGTTCGTTTGGCTTCCGTTCGAGTTCGCATTGCCCCCGGCAGAATCCTTGGTATTCGGCACCCCGTTGCCGTAGGACGGCGGTCGGTACGGCGCAGCGCCGGAGCCGGTATCCTTGTTGTCCTTCGACTTCTTCGCGTTATCGTCATCCCCGGTAATCCGCTTGATCTGCTCGTCGATTTCCTTTTCCTTCTTCGGATCGTCGTATTTTTTTGCGTACTCCTTATCCTTTAAGAGTTTGTTTAACGTATCATCCGTCGTATTGCCGTCGTCATCCGTATCGTCGCCGTCATCATCACCCTCAAGGGCGTCGAGTTTGTTCCTAAGCCACGTCTCATAGTCCGCCCGCGTCTTCTCGGCATACGATGCGTAGTCATCCGTCTTGATCTTATCCTTCTGAGCCACCGTCCAGTCAAGTTCCCGCCGGATGACTTCGATCAGCGCCTCATCGTCGTCGCTTCTGCCTTCGAGTTTTGTGATATAACTTTCCGCCTCGACAACGCTGTTCGCCGCGCTCTTCTGCTGTCCCGTAAGAATCGCTTTCGAGCCTTCGGCGTCTCCCGTGATCGGATAATCCGGCGAAGCCCCCTCGCTCCAGTAATCAGCAAGGATGTTATCCTGCATCGGGATTAAGATCTCATCTAAAATCCGGTACTCCGACTTTACATCCTCCGGATTGTCGATGTCGATGTTCTGCAAAAGGAAGAGCGTCGATAAAATCTCCTCCAGTTTTTCCTTTTCGCCGTCCGCATTATCCATCAGTTCCATCGTCACATCATACTGATACTGCGTCAACGCCGTATTCCCTCGGACAAACTTGCTTGCGGAGTGGTTGACATACGATTCCTTTGCTTTCTTTTCCGTCGTGGCAAAGGCTTCCGTGATATCCCTAAGGCGCGTCTTCACCTTCTCCTTGTTCGCATCCGAAAGGTTTTCATATGCGCTTTCCGTTCCCGCGTCGCCGCCGATCTTCTCGGAGAGCGCCGCAAGCAGCGTTCCACCGGTCTCGTAGAATCCTTCATCAACTGCCGCCCGCTCGAATACCGCCGCCCGCCGGGTCGCGTCCGCCCGGCTCATGGTTTCATAGAGGATTTTCGCCTTTGCCGCGTCCTCATCGCTTCCGCCCTTCCGGTACTCCTTATACGGTTCCCAGAGCAGTTCCACGCCCTTATCCATCAAATCGGTCATGGAATCACGAAGAGGCATATCCGGCAGTCTGTCCTGTTCAAAAAAGTCGTCGAGCACCCTCTTGACCGACTCTCCGTCTTCGGTCACGGCGCTCTCCACCGAGAACCTGTCGAGCCCGGCAAAGCCGATGCCGCTTTTTAACCGGGTAACATCTTCCGCTCCGCTGACTAACGTCCAACTGTCTTCAAATTCCGGAAGCTGTTCGAAATCATATGGGTCCGGCACAAGGAACGGATTGCTGTCGTTCATGTCTTTCGGGTCCTTCGGCACGCCGTCCGCCCCGATATAGCAGGTGATCCGCAGGTCATACAGATCCTCTTCCGGGATGTCCGTCCCGCCCGCCGTGATGTTGGAAATGCCCGACGCATCGACGATATTCCGCCATTTGCCGCCCGCCAACTCGGTAAAATACAGTTTGTTGTACTGTTTATAAGTCTCACGGCTTACCATGGCGTCCTTGTAATTCGTGCCGTCAAGCCCCGGCAGTTCGATCACATAGGTGCCGATGAAAAGCGTCGCCTCTTTTATGACGTTTTTTTGCACCTGCGTAAACTCATAATAACTGACGCCGACATTCTCATTCGCCGCCCATGTCCCCTTCACCGGAAGGAGGCAAAGAGCGACAAGCAGCGCTAAAAGACGCATCCGTATAGGCCAATGCCGTTTTTTTCTGTTAGAAGATATCACGCAGTTGTCCTTCATACTTTCCTGCTTTTTCATCAATCGACTTTGTTACCAAAACCGCCCATTCGGTCTTGTCTATGTACTCCGCCGTATCTCCAAGATACTTATATGCATCCTCTTCGGTCAGATAGCCGTACTTCGTCGTCTGCGACCCACGCAGATATTCGTCCTTTTGCTGCACCGCTTTCCCCTGCATCTGCTCTTTCTGACCGCTCGCCTTCGTTACGGTGTTGTCCCCGATCGTAAAGGAATAACTTGCAGAGCCGTCAAGCAGCTGCGTCATCGTTACCTCGTTGCCGATCCTTACGTATCGGTACCTTGTCCAAACCCTCGCCCGGTCGATTGCCGCAAGGGACACATATCTCGTCGCCGTATCCGCCTCAAACTGATGATAAACGAATACATTATGTTCCTCTACCACTTCATTCAGAAGTTCTCTGGCGAAATCTAAGACCTTATCGTTGTTGTTTTCACGACCGAAGCGCATGCAGCCCACGATAACTGCGATCTTATCGTCATCCGGCAGATCCGCAAACGATCCGCCAAGCATGTCATCCAGCCGATCCGCAAGCGCACCCCGCTCGTCATCCGTTATGCCGCCTCCCGCGCCGGTTGTACTTTCTGTGCCTGTACCGCTTTGCGTATTCGCGCCGGTGTCGTTAGCGGTTCCTGCTCCGCCGTCAGTTCCGGTTCCTGCTCCGGTACCGCCCGCACCGGTTGTGCTTCCCGCGCCGGTATCGCCTTGCGCGCCGCTTCCGGCACCCGTATCGGCAGAGTTCAGATCCGAAGCCTTTGCCGTCTCAATCGCCTGATCGATCGCCTTTGCCACCTCCTGACCGCTGTCCGCCGGAAGCAGGTTCTTGATCTCCTCAAGACGCTTACTGCCTAATACGCCAAGCGCTTTGATGTCGTCCACGAGGGCTTCCTCATTGTCTCCCTCTAAGTTGTTGATGACATCGCGTTCAATTTCTTTTATCAGACCTTCCGTCCCGTTGTCGTCCGTGTCGTCCCCCGTTCCGCCGGAACCGTCGAAATTCAGATTGTCGCTCTCAAACTCCTCAATCTTCTTCTCCGCCTCCGCTGCCGCGGTCAGATCACCCTCATCCAGCGCGTCTAAAAGTTGCGCGGTGTATTTGTTCTTGTCCGTTTGCTCCTCTTCTCCGTCATCGGAAAGAAGGGTTCCGTTTTTCACCTTTTCCAAAATCTCTTCCAGCCATGCGATATGTTCCTCCAATGCCTGGGTCGCGTATTTGCCGTAAGGATCTATCGAAATCGCCGAGCGCTGTTGCTCGCACCAGTCAAGCCTCCCGTTGATAAAACGCGTGCCGTCGTATTCATTCAGGCGCAGACAGTAAGCCTTAATTAACTGCTGCAGTTCCGCCGCCGCGCCGGAAGCGTTCGCTTTCTGACTTTTTAAGGTACTCTC
>CAJOQZ010000002.1 GCA_905236585.1 uncultured Lachnospiraceae bacterium | reverse complement strand
TCGAGTCTGCCTAAGAACGGCGATACATAAGCCGCTCCCGCCTCCGCTGCAAGCAATGCCTGATTCGGGGTAAAAATCAGGGTCACGTTGCACTTGATTCCTTCGGAAGAGAGAACTTTCGTCGCCTTCAAGCCTTACGCCGTCATCGGGATTTTCACAACCATATTCTTATGGATCTTCGCGATCTCACGGCCCTCCGCGATCATGCCCTCCGCATCCGTCGTCGTCGCCTTTACTTCGCCGCTGATCGGTCCGTCCACAATCGATGTAATCTCTTTTATGACTTCGTTAAAGTCTCTGCCTTCTTTTGCAATCAGCGACGGATTCGTCGTAACGCCGCAGATCACGCCCATGTCGTTCGCTTTTCTGATGTCTTCTACATTGGCTGTATCTAAGAAAAATTTCATCGTTTTCTCCTTTTATAAAACACACCTTAATCCAACAGATCTCTTTCTTTTAACGCTGCCTCGATCTCTTTGTCCGACATAACATTCTTAAGCGGAATCAAAACCGTGCCGTCGTTTTCCACGCCGTCAAAGGTCTTAACGAACGTCTTCGCTACCATAACGATGTCATAGTTGCGTGCCGCTGACTTACCCTCCGCTACCGGCGCGTGGCGCAGTTCCGCTAATTTGATGCCGTTGCGGTCCATAACCTTTTTAATTGCGTTCTCCATCATCAACGAAGAACCCGCGCCGTTCGCGCAGCATGCCAAAACTCTTTTGCCATCCAATTTAGCCATTTATATAACCTCCATTTCAAAAAATTGATTCCGGCGGCGGCTTTCTTCATATTTCCGCCGCCGAAACACATTCATTATTATAACTGTATCAGCTGCATGTAATCCATGCGTAAGCCACATACTCAGCAATAAATGCCTCGTGCTGCGCTTAAATTGTTACGCAGACTTTTTCTTAGCAACATGCTCTACGTAAGCGTCGTAATCTTCCGTGATCATGAAGTAGCCTTCCGGGTCCATACGATACTCGATCTGCGGCAATGCGAAAAGGATAACAACAACGATCGCAATACCCGCATAGCCAAGATAATGCATAAGTACCGTAAACAGCGGCCAAACCGTATCCCAGTCGAACATTCCGAGGTAGCCGCCGTACTGTGCCATGCCGACGAATCCTGCAATGAACGCCGCGCCGAATACCTGAATCAAGCCGGATAAGAACGGGATAACAAGGCACGCCTTTACACCGCCCTTTTCATTTGCAACCAAGCCGAGGGTCGCATTGTCGAAGAATACCGGAACGAATCCGCAGATAATGATAACCGGGCTGCCGATAATGATAAGGGTAATGATCGCGATGATCTGTCCCGTCAAACCAGCAAGGAAACCAAACGTTACAGCGTTGGAATCACCGAAACCGTAGCAAACCGCGCAGTCAACGCCCGGTACAGACGACGGAAGAAGTTTGTCCGCGATACCCTGGAAAGAAGCGGTCAACTCTGTTACGAAAGTACGTACGCCTAACTGCAGGATTGCCAGATATACTGCAAACTGCAAGGAAGTGTTGACAATATAGAAACCAAAGTTGTAATCTGCAGCCATTGCTTCCGTCTCTACGAAGAAGTCGCGGCCGATAACGATCATGATGATGCCGAAGAATACCGTCATCAGGATTGCCGTACATACCATGTTCTCGTTGAAGATGGAGAAGAAGCCCGGCATTTCCATTTCGCCGACTTTCTTGATCTCTTTGTCTCTCTTGCCGCCGTTCGTGCCGAACAGTTTATCCGCAAGGATATAAGAAAGACGGATACCAAACATCTGCTGATGAGCGATTGCGAAGCCCGCGCCTTCGGTCAGTTCCTGCATCGGCTTAACCGTAAGGTTCGAACCAACCGCCCAGTAAGCGCCCAATACGATCGACATAACTGCCATAAGCGCTACGCTGTTCTCACGTAATGCAGGCAATGCGAACAGGATCAGCCAGTAAGCCGTAGCCGCCTGCTGTACCTGTACGTGACCTGTCGTAAACAGGGAACGGCACTTCGTAATTTTGTTGAAACGTACCAATAAGATGTTAACGATAAATGCAATCAGAAGAAGCGTCAGCGCTTCGGAGAAGCCTTTTCCGAATACTTCTTCCACGCCCGCCGTAACCGCGTTCTGTCCATAGTACGGGTCGATAACGCATGCGGTCAGGTTGAAGCGGTCCTTAAGGCCGGCAAGGATCGGGCGGAAGTTGCTTGTCAACCCGCCGGAACCTGCGTTCAAGATCAAGAAACCGACGATCGCCTTGATCGTGCCGCTTAAGGTGTCATACCATTTTTTGCCCATCAGGGTGTAACCGAGCAAGGTCAGGAAACCTACCATGTACGGGGCGTTCCGCAAGATGTAAGTTGCGAAAAAATCCCATATTGCGTACAAAATGTTCATAATTACTTACCTCCGTTTAGTATTAAATGAGTAACCTGCTTTTCGCGTGTTACGAAAAACCTTATTATTCCTCACAAGGATATTTCTTCGCCGCCTCCAAAATATCCTCGGGGCTTTCCGCCTGCGCAAGCGCGTCAATCAGCGGATCATTCATAAAGATGCTCATCAACTGCTGAATATTGTCCAGATGCTCATTCGGATTCGCCGCGGACAACGTAAAGAATACATTCGCTTCCTTCTTCTCGCCGTCCTCGTCTTCTCCAAAATCGATCATCTTCTTCGACGCCATGAAGCCGATGCCGGTCTTGAATGCTCCGGTCGCGTTCTCCTGCGTGTGCGGCATCGCAATGTTGTGTTCAAATACAACGTACGGTCCATACTTTTCGATGCAGTCGACAATCTGCTTGTAATAATCTTCCGAAACCGTGCCCGACTTTACCATCGGCAAGGTAGAAAGCCTGACCGCTTCCTGCCACGTCACGCCTTCGCCGTCGATAAAACTGTAATTCCCGGTCTCGACAATTTTTTCCAAAACACCCATTGTATTTCCTCCTTCTCTTACAGGCAGGAACGGAACGGTATATTCTGCGGATGCTCGAAGCAGTCCTCAAATCCTCTGCGGTGGTGATAATAGATCTTATCCTTGTCCTGCGGATAAACGTACTTGCCGCCGACCTGCCAGAAGAACGGATGGAACTTGTATTCGTTGCGGTCCTTCTTGAAGTCGTAGAGGACTTTGATCTCTTCGCAGTCCGCCTGGAAGTTCGTCCATACATCCCAGTGGATCGGAATTACAACCTTGCACTGCAAGTTCTCTGCCATACGCAGAACGTCAACCGACGTCATCTTATCCTGCATGCCGATCGGATTCTCGCCGAAAGAGCCGAAGGCAACGTCGATATCGTGATCCTTGCCGTGCTTCGCGAAATAAATGGAAAAATGCGAGTCGCCCGAGTGATAAATATTGCCGCCCGGCGTCTTCACCAGATAGTTGACTGCCTTCTCATCCATATCCGTCGGACACTTGCCGGTCAGTTCCTCGCGATCCGGACCCGTGGAATCCGTCGTCACGATGCAGGTGCGGTCAAAGCTGTCAAGGCAAACGATCTCAATATCCTTGATCTTGATCGTATCGCCCGGCTTAACAACCTTGCAGCGCTCCGCCGGAACGCCCCAGTTCACCCAGGTGTCCACCGACTTCTGCGGTCCGATAAACGGAACCGGGATTTCCTTGCCGTTCTCATCCACGGTCGTCATGCCGGAATTGATGACGTGCGCCGCCCATTCCGCAGACATATGATCCTGATGGTAATGCGTCGCCAAAACCGCGTCCACCTGCTTGAATGCAAACGGATCGATTACGAACGGTACGTTGCGCAGGTTCGGCTGCATCTTGCGTCCGCCGCACATATTCGCCATCTGATGTCCGACAGCCATCTGACCGTTGCCGTGCGTCCGCTTGCCGTTGCCGCACCAAAGATCAATCGTGATGTTCGCGCCGCCCGGCGTCTTGAACCAGATGCCCGTACAGCCTAACCACCACATAGCAACCTGACCCTCGGGAACAACTTCGTTCTCGATGTCTTCCACGAGCCATGTCCCCCATTCCGGGAACGTACTGTTGATCCAGCTCTCGCGGGTCATTTCTGAAACTTTGCTCATCAAAAACCTCCTTGCTTTTTACGTGTCGGTCGTCCGCCGTAATCGAAAACGACCGGAAATTGATATAGTTCCTCGTGCCTTTTCATCCACCATACCAAAAACGAACGAATAATGCAATCTTTTTTTGTTCGGTTTTATGATTGATTTTTCTCTGTTTTTGCTGTTAGAATTACCTAACTTTGTCCGAGAAATCCTTATATTTTCGTACTTTTCATGCATTTTTTATATGTTCATTTCCCATCGTGCGCATTTTTCATAAAATTTTGCCTCTGTTATTGTTCACTTTTTTCTGATATCTTTTAGATTTTATTCTTGAATTTGTTCATTTTGCATATTATAATGACAGAAAACGCCGGTAGAGCATCATTTTCGGATATGTTTGTTATTTGTGCGTTATTCATTTTTATGATTGTTTTATGTTTGCTTTCGTGCCTTTTGCGAACCGGACAATCATATATCATTTTTATGAAAGGCAGGAATCATTCCTTATGAAAACTTACAGCATCGGTTTATACGAAAAAGCCATGCCGGGCAGCCTGTCATGGAAGGACAAACTCTTATGCGCCAAAGAATGCGGCTATGATTTCGTCGAGATCTCCATAGATGAAACGGACGAAAAATTATCCCGCCTCGACTGGTCCAAAGAGGAACGCCTCGACCTTGTCAAGACCATGTATGAAGTCGGGCTTCCCATCCGCAGCATGTGCCTTTCCGGCCACCGGAAATATCCGTTCGGCGCGTCGGACGAAGCGATCCGGGCGCGGAGCATGGAGATCATGGAAAAGGCAGTCGAGTTCGCCGACGATCTCGGCATCCGCATCATCCAGCTTGCCGGTTACGACGTATACTATGAGGACGGTACGGATGAAAGCCGCCGCCTTTTTGCCGAGAACCTTAAGAAAGCAACGCTTATTGCCTCGGCAAAGGGAATCGTCATGGGTTTTGAGACGATGGAGACGGAATTTATGAACACGACGGAAAAGTCCATGAAATACGTCGACCTCGTCGGCAGCCCCTACCTCGGCGTATACCCCGATTCCGGCAATTTAACGAACGCCGCCCTCACATACGGCACGACTGTTACGGACGATCTTGAGACCGGACGCGGACATATTTTCGCCCTGCATTTGAAGGAAACGACGCCGGGCGTCTTCCGCGAAGTGCCGTTTTTGACCGGCCACGTTGATTTTGAGGCGGTGATTAAAAAAGCATGGGATTTAGGCATCCGCCGGTTTGTCACAGAAATGTGGTACGTCGGGCAGGACAACTGGAAGGACGACATCAAATTCGCTTCTTCCTCCATGAGCAAAATTTTAGACAAACAGGAGCAATAAGTTATGAAAGTAGAGAAAAAAGTTATTTCCAATCTGAACAAATGCTATGCCATGTCGGAACTTACCTATAAGGGCGAGCATTGCTTTTTGGTAGCGGCGGAAAAAGACGACCCGTGCTATCTGTTCAATGAGGCGGGGGAGCAGATCTCAACCGTATGGGAGAATCCGGGCGGCGTCATGACGATGACCCCGGTGCCGGGCACGGACGGGCAGTTTTTATCCACCCGTCAATTTTATTCGCCGAATGATTCGCTTAACGCACGCATCGAGATCGTGTCCGCCAAAGACGACGGCACCTGGGAGACGCGCACGCTCTGCCACGCGCCTTTCGTTCACCGCTTCGGCATCCTGCACCGTGCGGGTACAGACTACATCATTGTCTGCTGCCTAAAGACCGGACACGAATACAAGAACGACTGGCGTTTCCCGGGCGCGTGCTTCGGCGCGGCTCTGCCAAAGGATTTATCCGTCATCGACGACGAACATCCGCTCGAACTCACCTTAATAAAAGGCGGCATGCTGCGGAATCACGGCTATTCGAAGACCACCCACGGCGGACATGACGCCGCATTAGTCGGCTGCGAGGAAGGCACGTTCCTTTTCGACCCGCCGGCGGTAAAGGGCGTGGACTGGACCGTAACGCAGGTATGCGATATCCCGTCAAGCGACTCCGTACTCTGCGACTTTGACGGCGACGGCAAGCCGGAACTTGGCACAATCAGCCCGTTCCACGGCAATTCCCTTGTCATTTACCATTTGGACGAGGACGGCAGATATGTTCCGCAGTGGAAGTACGGCGCTCCCGAAAAGGACACCGAAATGATCCATGCAACATGGGCTTGTGAGATTTTGGGAAAGCCGACGTGGGTTGTCGGCTGGCGCAAGGGCACCCGCGATACGATCGCAATCACATGGGACGAAGCGGCGGGCGATTATCATGTGGATTTCATCGACAAAGAAACGGGCTGCGCGAACGCAATGCATTTTAAGAACAAGGACGGCGTCGATATCGTCATCGGTACGAACCGCGAGATCGACGAAGTCGCTTACTACACGATCACAGAATAGGAGGTCTTCATGCTCGAACAGTTAAAAAAAGAAGTCTATGAAGCGAATATGGAACTGCCCCGCCGCGGACTCGTCACCTATACGTGGGGCAACGTCAGCGGCATCGACCGTGAAAAGGGGCTTTTCGTCATCAAGCCGTCAGGCGTGGAATATGAGGACTTAAAGCCGGAAGACCTCGTCGTCATGGACTTAAAAGGCAACAAGGTCGAGGGCGACATGAACCCCTCTTCCGATACTAAGACACATATGGTATTATACAATAAGTTCCCGGAAATCGGCGGCGTCGTTCATACGCACAGCCCCCACGCCGTCGCCTGGGCGCAGGCGGGACGCGACGTTCCCGCTTACGGCACGACCCACGCGGATTATTTTTACGGAGCCGTTCCGTGCGCGCGCAATCTGACGCC
>CAJOQZ010000001.1 GCA_905236585.1 uncultured Lachnospiraceae bacterium | reverse complement strand
GAATCGGATCTTCCGCTTTTTTCCGAATACCTCCATATCCACTACCGCTTCCCTATGGCGGACTTCCAAATGAGTGATATGATTCCTATACGCCGCGAGCGGTCCGATTACTTTTTCTATTCGGCGGTTATTCTTCGCCATTTTCACATAACTGACGTGCATGACGCCGTCCGCAAGAAGCGTCTTTAAGAACGCCTCATCCTCCGTGCTTACCGGTATGAAGCGCCGCTCCTCGTCTTTTTCTTTTACGCCGAGAACGCGTGTAAATTCGGGAAATTTTCTTAAAAGATCATGGATTCTATTCGGGCGATCCGTATCGACAAACAAGTATCCCGGAAACATTCTTCGAAACAGAATCCGGCTCTTGCCCTCTTTGCGCCGCACTTCTTCATACAACGGAACAAAGCATTCGACGTAACCCCCTCTGTCTGCATGCAGTTCGATGTATTTTTGAATTATACTTTCTTCCCCGCTGACCGTCTGTATCACATACCACATCGCCGTCGCTCTCCTTCCATGGAAAAAGGCATGGCTCCGCCATGTCATGCCCGTCCGGCACGATTTTCCTTCAATAATAATCTGCATCTGCACATCGACGGAGCCCCCCGTTCAAATGATTCAATGCATATTTATTGCGAATATATCAACATAATACGCCATATACTATATCGGCATGTATAAGAATTACTTTAATCTATCCATGATTGCTGGTTTTATGGTCGCGTTCAATTCGTAATACGCAAAATCGATCTTTTTTCCTATAGCCAAAGACCCTTTCCTTTCGGGAATATCTGAATTTCATAATCTGCATATTCCTGTACTTTCCCCCGGAAAAACGATTCCATTCCGATTGCGATGGAGAATACTTTTTATATTCCAAGCCATCATCCAGATCTATGCTGTTGAAACTTTCATGTCCTATAAATTTATCCAATGTGCCGATCAAACTATTATATTCATTTTTCTCTAACTGATCCGCCCCATGCTCCGACTCAATCGTGGTATAATCTATTCGGGTTCCCCTATAGCGTATTTTTAATACATCGTCTCGTGATAACGCAAGGTTCTCTCCATATTTTTCCACTAAATACTGTTCTGTATGTATGGACTGAATTTCATTGTAGATATTGTCAACTCCTCTTTTCTTTTTTTGAACACGGATCTTCTGATCCGTAAGCCCTTCTCTGGCAAACGACAGCAGCGGACTGTCCGAAGCCGCCGCCTCCGCCATGCTCGTCAATGAAACATCATTCTCATTCCAGACATATATTGCATCCATATCCTGCTGCAATTGATCGCTATTCTCCCAATACCGATCCGAATACGCCTCCTCCTGCAAGCACAATTGTAACTGAAGCAATTCCTCAGATTGCTTTATACGCCCCAAGTCCGACAACCGTTCCTCTTTTGTAATAAATGCATCTTTCAACTTCTCTGAATTGATAATAACGAGATTCCCTTTTTTAACCAACATAATACAACGGTAAATACTGCCTATTTCCGTTGTAACAAAATCCTCAATCGTCGCAAACTGACCGCATAATGAATATTCATTCAAATAAAAATTCATGCTACCATCCCAAAATCACATTTAAGTCTTTGTTAATCTGATCAAATAATCCATCCTCGGTTATTAACGATTTCCCTGCGTCATTCAATCTGACTTCTTTCGGTTCGGCACATCCATTCTCATCATCCACAAAATAATAAATCATCTGATCATCCAATCCTATCAAATTATTATGAACACACTTCCGCAACCCGTTATACACATGGTCACTATGCGTCTCAATAATTATTTGAACTCCGCACGCTGCCATAAAAGCAAAAAAATCCATTAAATCTGACTGCCCTGCCGGGTGCATGTGTATCTCCGGATTTTCTATAATCAGCACATCTCCCTGTTTGCAGGAAAAAGCAGCAATTATTAACTGCGCCACATACGTAATACCCGTCCCTACATTTTGCGGTCGCACCCAATTATTATTTACCGTACTGCTCGCATCTTGAAACTGCACAGCAACACGATCTATCTGCTCAATTTCTTCTGCTTTTATCCGATATCCGACAATCTTCTTAAGCCAGTAATTAACCTGTCCTTCAAACGTAAAAAGGGAATCATCCTTGTCATAAATAAACGCATCTTCACATTGATCCCGTTGGTGGGTGGCTAAGTAAGAAAATACATATTTATTATTCTTTCCCAAAAACGAATCGCTCCGCGGCGACTTTTCATAAGATGTTTCTACTCCAATCCGGTTCGCCGGACAATACACTACATTCAGATCCAGCAGCCTTCTTTTTTCGAGAAGTTCTCCTTTTTCATCCACGCGAATGACCGCCGTTTTCTCCCCTTGCTCACCTAAGCGGCTGTAATTTGCCTCAATTTTTATTTCCTCAGATGCCACAATATAGTTTGTTAAATCTTTCGCATCTCCCAGTTCAATATAATCTCCCCTAAAAGGGTTATTCCCCTCCTGCTTCAAAATCAACAACGATTGTATAACACTCGATTTACCTGATGAGTTTTTCCCTAAAAGCAATGTGATATTCTTCAATTCCATTTCTTCATCAGCAAAGCATTTGAATCCCTTCACCATTATTTTATTTACCATATACGTTTCCTTATTCCTTCGATGAGCATTTCTATTCCATAATTAGACATATCGCAGTTTTCAATCCTATCCCTAATTCCTTTATCCAATCCGCGCGTATTTATAAACGCATTACACAGCATCATGCTCGTATCTAGAACTTTTTCTTCCCATAATCCATCTGCCTCCACTGCAGATGCCAGCCCGATAATATGACCATATGCCGGAGATAGTTTCTTGTATCTGCTTTCAAATCTCTCCGCCCCTCCGTTCCTATAACCACTATCTATATACATCTTGATCTGTTCTCTGATTGAATTATACAATTTCACAAGTTCTTGCGCCCGATTCTTATCTGTCAACAAATAAGAAAACATCATCTCCTGCATAAGATATTGTGTCATTTTATATCCGCTTTCAATCCTGTAAACAAAAATATAGACGTATGTCAAAAAAACCACGACCTCATACTCGTATTTTAATCCCTTTTTGTCATAGCCCAATTCCTGCATGATTCCTCGTAAAACACCCATGCCCCGATCTGCATAAAGAATTCTCCTGATCCTTTCCTCTCCCGCAACAGACATATTCGCAATATAGTTCGCAAAATATAACTGCATATATACGGGCGTATTATACCTTGCAATTCGCATCTCAATAGTGCTTCTCAATATCGCTCTGCGAATAACCGATGGAAGATCCGAAAAAAACACTCTGTCGGAATGGAACTGCCTCTCGTCCCCTATCGTCGATTTTGATACCGGAATACGATCGCAGATAAAATCCAGCAATGCTTCTAATCTCCCGCCTTTTTCTACGACAAGCAACTGTCCGTTCTGTAATTCCAGTAAATATATCATCGGATAGGGAATTCCTTCAAGCAAGGCTTTTATTACATCTTCTGCCGCTTCTGCTCTTCCATTTGAACTTTTAGCAGGTTCTGGAAAAATCAATTTTTTTCTGTCAAAATCCCCTGCCAGTTCATCTATCCATGCGGATGCCGCCTCTACATATACATGATCATGATTTATAGCAACCATTCCTTTTTCCTCTATCACTCCTCATAGTCCGCTATCATCTTATGATATTTCGCCGCACGACTTCCAATGCCGTGTCCGTCACAAGGGTTCTCTTAAGATATTCCCTCGCATCCCGGGTGTTTTCCTTTTTTTCTTCCACGATGGCGGATAGTCTGCGGTAATGGGCGATCAGTTCCGGCAAGTCCTTCGAATACGCATACATGCCGCTTTTCTCTCCTGCCTCTTCTTCGAGATGCAGGATATAAAGCACGCACCCGATGACCGGTATCTCCCCCCGGATATCCGAAAGTTCCAACGCCAGATCCGGGCGGAGTTTTAATATCTCATCATACATGCCCCTCGCTTCGGCAAACCGTCCCTCTTTTACGAGCTGCCGCATCGCCAGCTTAAACTCCGTCGTCTCCGCTTTTTCCTGCGTAATCCCTATGGGGCAGTTTACCACGCCAAGCCCCTCGCGCTCTATCCATACCCGCAATAACTGCTCCGAAAGAAAGCCGTACACCCGTCCGTGATATGCGTCATAGGCGCTTACATCCAGTCGCTCCTCGACAAAAGACATGATGACAAAAAGCCATGCGCTGTATGCGTTAAGCCGCTCCCGCCGCGTCACGCACAGATTCCCGTAATAGTAGTAAGGCTGCGCCATGACGGCGTCATAGACTTCCACATCCGCCGGGTACAATTCGCTTAGCGCTTTTCGTACCAGCATCTGCTGCGCGGGATCGTGCGCCTCGTTATAGTAAGACAAATACGGCTTTTTCGCATCCATTTCCTTCGATACTACGATATCATACGCTTCCATAAGCCGCGCCAGTTCCTCCCCGGAAAGGATTTCCCCGGACGCATTCAAAAAGAATCTGCGGTAATGGCATAAGCCCACGATATCTTTTTCCGGCGAATTTTTCCATATCCAGTACAGTCCCGTCAATTCACCGTATCGGTAATTCTTTGCCGAGATCGAATCCCCTGTATCGTCCCCCGGATAACCGAGGTCGGATGCCGCCGCCCGTCCGACGTGCAGCGGCAGATACACGGAATCCTTTGGCATATCCGCCCTTTTATGGGTACATACATAGATTGTCATAACGACCCCCTGACAAAATCAGCATCCCTTTTCATCCGACTTCATAATCCGCCAGCATCACCGGCTTATGCTGCATGGAAAATACCGGCACAAACGGAGACGGGCTTCCATAATACGCGTCAAACCCTTTCGCGTAATCCTCGATGTCCGCCGCTTTATCGTATCTCCTGCCAGATAGCGCATCCTCTCCCGATTCGTTCGGATTCTCCTCCGTTATCGGCTGCATCGTTACGACGTCCCTATACCCGCCGATCAGCGAAAGGAGTTTTTCATACAGCGGCGCGTTCAGGTTCCGCCACGCCGCTTCCGCCGAAGGCACCAGACAAATCTCCGTCCGGATCGCCTTTCCTGCCGCCGCGAAAATGTCAAGCCGCTTTCGCACGCTTTCTATAAGTATCTTCGGATGCTCCGCCATCTCATGTATGCCGATACAATAGAGCATTCGCTTCGCCGGATGCACGTCCGCTTTTTTGCCTTCCGGCGGTTCCCTTGCCGGTTGACTATTTCCTCCGATACATTCTCCTTCAAACGCATCCGCATCCGCAGTTATCTTCGTTTTCCAGATGCCTTCCGTTGCCTCGCCCGCAAACGCCGCCAGCGTCCGCACATACTGCTCCTTCATATTCTCCGACTGCACGACCACCTTATCGGCGTATACCACGCCGGGCGTATTCATATATACTTTCGCGTTGATCTGCTCGATCGGATTGTCCGCGCCAAATTCCTCCACTTTCGCAAACGGCAGATACACCAGTTCCCTCGTATAGCGCCGCAGGTTCTGTGCATAGAAATCCGCGGGCACCGTCAGATAAGGATTCGTATCGTCATAGGGATTCTGTATATAGACCACGTCCGGGCTATGCTCTTGCAGATCATACGTCCACCAATGGACAAGCGGGATATTCGCCGGATATTCTTCCTCCTGCGCCGCCGCTATGATCTGATCCTCCGAAAGCCACACGCGCCCATAGATGTCTTTCGGCATCAGAGGAAGCGGAACCACCACCGCGTCTGTGTCCTCCCTTTTTGCCTCTTTTTCATATGTCCGGCGCATGCCGTTCCATTCTCTCGGACCGACAGGAAAAAAAACTGCTTCCCGTCTGCGCTCCTCCACGGCTTTCGGCAGCGCACTTGCTCTCTGCTCCGCAGAAGCCGAATCGCCTATCCTTTCCCGGTTAAGCATGCTTTCGGAAAACGTAAAATGCGGCAATTCCTCTCCGGCGACACGCTCCAGCTCTTTTTTTTGTTTCGCAAAAAAGGGGTAATCATGCCCCGTCCAGACTTTGTGTATTTCACAGAAATTGCCGTATTTGGACGAGAGCCATTTCGCATAGCGGGACGGCACCGGCACCGTCGTATCTTCAAACGG